>DASUFX010000331.1:0-4520 GCA_036274355.1 Kofleriaceae bacterium
GGCGATCCGGCTCACAGCGCGTACTTCATCAACGACAACGGCAACGCGAGCGGCGCCGGCACCGTGACGTTCACCGGCAACTGGACCGCATATCCAGGCTGTGGTGCGCAGTGCTTCTACGGTGATGATCACGGTTCGAGCACCACCGGCGCGACCGCGACGTTCCAGTTCACGGGTACACAGATCGCGCTGTTCTCGGTGTGCGATGCCGGCAACGGCCTCGCTGGGTTTTCTCTCGACGGTGGCGCCGAAACGATGCGCGATTACTACGCGTCGATCCGGCAAGGCGAGCAGGCGATCTACACGAGTCCGGTGCTGCCATTCGGTCCGCACGAGCTGCGCGTGCGCGTGACGGGTCAGCACGCCTCTGGCTCGAGCGGCGCCGCGATCAGCATCGATCGCGCCGAAGTGTTCACGCAGTGATGCCGCGGCTCACGCTCACCGAGCTCGAAGCAGTACTCGACGAGCACTCGCCGCGCTGGCGGAAGCATGCGCGCATTCTCGGCCTCGGCGTCCAGGACATCCACGTGACGATGCCGCTTGGCGCCGAGCTCGTGCGCGCCGGCGGTACCTTCTCCGGACCAGCGCTGATGGCACTTGCCGATCGCGCGGCCTACTACCTCACGCTCGCTCTCGTCGGGCCGGTGCCGGACGCGGTGACGTCGAACCTCGCGATTCACTTTCTCGTGCGCCCGCAACCGGGCGACATCACCGCGACGGCGACGGTGCTACGCATCGGCAGCCGCCTCGTCGTGTCGTCGGTCGAGATGCACGCAGCCGAGCAGCTCGTCGCGCACGCGACGGTCACCTATGCTTTGCCGCAGGCTTATACGAGCTGAGCACATACTCGTTGCCGCGTGCGCGAATCACTCGCCGCAGCAGTGCATGACGCAGATACCCGGGTGACATGAGCAGAATGTCCGCCATGGAGACCTCTATTTCGCAAACGACGCCTCGAAGAGCGCCACGTTGTACGGGGAGAACGAGGACATCGTGTACGTGACCTTGAACGAGGTCGCGTTGTCATCGATGGCCGGGAACAGATAGGTGCCGTAGAAGCCGGTGCGGTTGCAGTTGAACATCTGCTGGCCGATGCAGTTGTCCTCGCTGGTGCAGCAGTACTGCGAGCGGAAGCTCGAGCTCGCCATGTCGTGCACGACGATCGGCGCACTCCACGGCCCCTCGGGATTCGCGGCGAAGTACGCGACGATGTGATTCGACGACGGCGTCAGCTCCTCGGCGAGCAGCATCCAGTGCTCGAGCGACGGAAAGTAGCGCACCGAAATCTCGCCGTAGCCTGGCGTGGTCACGATCTCGCCGAGCTCCTCGAAGCCACCCGGCTGATCGATCATCGCGACCGGCTTGCGCGCGAGATAGATCTTGCTGCGCCGGTAGTCGCCGGTGCCGAACAGGTAGACGTAATCGCCGACGACCTCCGCCGCGATGTTGATGAAGTGCCCGTGCAGCGCGCCGTTCGCGTCGAAGCGCTCGTCGACCTGATAGAGGATCTGGTAGCCGAATGGTCCGGTCGTCGTCGGTGACACCCACTTCGCGAGATAGCTGCCTTTCATCGCGACGTTCGTCGGGCCAACGACGGTCGTGTAGAACACGTAAATCGAGCCGTTGACCGCGAACGCGCCCGAGGGCACTTCGAAGTCACCCGGCAAGTGCGGGAACGACGTGCTGCCACTCGGCCCCGACGGGTTGTGGATGTACTCGGGCAGCGAGTGGCCCGATGGCGCGAGCATCGCAGCGCCTGCGAAGTCTGCTTTGATCGCCGAGTTGTTTCCGGGCCCGATGCTCTGTGAGACCGGCAGCGTCACGATCCCGAGGCGATTGCACAGGAGGTCCGGCTGCGCGGCGATCGCGGTCGCCGAATCAAGCCCGTAGCCAACCGAATCAGGATGCGACTCGGTCGCTCCCCAGATCGTGTCGTAGCCGATCGTGTCGCCAAAGAAGATGTACAGCTTGTCGTTCGTGACGACCGGAATGCCGAGGTCGGCGCCGAGCACGTTTGCAGCATGCTGGACGTCGTTCCCCGTCGGATCCGATGCGTTGCGATTCGACAGCAGCTTGCACACCTGCCCAGCGTTCACGAGCGACGTGTGAAAGGTGTCCGCGTCCGGTGTCGGCTCGATCGTGCCCGCATCGGGCGAGACCCGATCGGGCACTGTTGCATCCGCGCAGCCAACTGCGAGCAACAACATCGAGGCGCGCACCGCCGCGTTCACTGGGTGACCGTGCAGGTGTTGGTGGCCGAGTCCCAGGTGATCGAGCCGTGCTGGAAGTCGGAGCGGCGACCACCGGACACCGCGTACTCGTCGGAGGTCGGATAGCCGAGCGCGCCCGCTTCCCACCCGACCTCTTTGTATTTGTCGCGGATCGCACCGTGCACCTCGTGCGCGCCGGTCGCCGGCGTCCAGTAGATCGAGCCGCGCTGGAACACGCTGAAGCGGCCGACGTTGTCAGGCGTCTTCGTCTCGTTCGACACCGGATAGCCGAGCGCGCCCGCTTCCCAACCGAGCTCCTTCCACTTGTCGCGGATCGCGCCGTGCACTTCGAACGCGCCGGTGGTCGGCGACCAGTAGATCGAGCCATTGCGGAAGACGTTGTACTTGCCGGTGTTGTCGGGCGCCGTCGTCTCGTCGGTGAGCGCCGCGCCGAGGAATCCAGTGCAGCCGCCAAAGCCCTGGTAGCGCGCGTCGATCTCGCCCATCGTGCGACCAACGCCGCAGCGATACGTCGAGTAGCCCTTTGGTGGAATCAACGTCGAGAGCTGATCGAGGGTGAGCCAATAGTGGTTGTTGCCGCCGAAGTTCGCCGAGTCGCCGACGTAGACCTGCAGGTTGTCGGGGTTGTAGCCAATCAGCGAGATGTAGTGATAGATCGTCTCGTTCGGATAACCGGGCGGATGGTTGTTGGGCGGCGCCACGATGTTCGCGACCATGCCGTGGCCGGCGTCGATCGAGAGCATCACGTCGGCCCAGAGTCGATCGCGCTGCGCTGGCGTCGGCGGATCGTTCGGCATCTCGACGGTCGCGTAGCGCGCGCCGAGATGATTGTTGAGCGCGGCCGTGACCTGCCCGATCCAGTCGGTGCCGTTCGTCGTCGTGCCGAGCTCGTTCGCGAGCGCCTGCTGAGTCGGCGGCGCGACGCGCGTCGATAGCGCGATGCGGCTCGCCGCCGGACCGCACCAGTAGCCGGTCGTTTGCGCCTGATAGTCGTGGTTCAAGACCTTCCAGTGGGTCTCGCCCGCGATGGTTTCCGTCGCACCCGAGCCACCACCATCACCACCGCCTTCGCCACCCGAGCTCGAGTCTTCGTCGCCGGATCCTGCACCGCTGTCGTCGCTCGTCGATCCACTGCCGGTATCGCTGCTGGCACCGCTGCCCGGCGCGTTGCCAACGCAACCGACGAGAGTGGCGGACAGAGCGAACGCAAACGCATGTCGATATCGCTTCATGACTCTCCTCACTGATAGGTGACGGTCGCGGTGTTGGTGCTGGAGCTGAACGTGATGTAGCCGTGCTGGAAGTCGCTGCGCCGGCCGTCGGTGACGGCGTATTCGTCAGACGTCGGATAGCCGAGTGCGCCGGCTTCCCACCCTTCCGCTTTGTATTTGTCGCGAATCACGCCGTGGACTTCATGCGGGCCCGTCGACGGCGACCAGTAGATCGAGCCACCCTCGAACACGTTGAAGCGCCCGACACCGTCAGGCGTCTGCGTCTCGTCGGTGATCGGGTAGCGCAACAGGCCCGCTTCCCAGCCGAGCTCCTTCCACTTGTCGCGGATCTGGCCGTGTACCTCGAATGCGCCCGTCGACGGCGTCCAGTAGATCGAGCCGTTCTCGAACACGCTGTAGCGACCGACACCGTCGGGGGCGCCGGTCTCCCCCGTGATCGGCTTGCCGAGGAACGAACCGCAACCGCCGAGCGCGCGGTACTTCTCGTCGATCTTGCCGACCGTCGCCGGCGAGCCGTTGCAGCTCGTGCCGATCGATCCCCAGAAGCCGACGCCGCCGGGTTCATTGATAGCGGCGTAGTACCCGTCGCTGTACGTCTGGTAGCGCGCGTTCCAGCAGCTCCAGCCCGGCTGGCAGCCGTTGTAGTAGCGGACGACAGTCTTGATCCATTGATCGCGCAGCGCGCCGTTGTTCGGATCGAAGTTGTTGAGCCACGCGCGCGCCTTCGCGTCGGTCTCGGCGTTCGTCGTGTACGCGGAGACCTTGACCATCCATGTCGCGTAGTCGATCGCGCTGCCGATCTGACCGTCGATCGTGAGGATCGCCGTCCCGTAGCGATCGATCGTTTGCTGATACGTGCCGGCGTCGAACTGGAACATGCCGAGACCACCCTGTTGGTTTCCGCACGGCCCGTCCGCCGAACCGGCGATGATCGGACCGCCGCCGCAATCGGGCGACGCCGGTCCCTTACATGCCCAGGTCGCTTCCGACCAGCACATCGCGAGGTTGGTCTCGTCGTTCGCGATACCTGCGAGCAGATAACCAGTGCGCAGACCGC
>DASUFX010000332.1:0-4813 GCA_036274355.1 Kofleriaceae bacterium
TGCCCCAACCGGCAAACTCCGAGTCGAACGCGTGGCGAAACCGCGAACGCGTCCACGTGTACGCGGCGCTGATCGGCAGCACGAGCTCGCGCACGAGCGGCACTTCGCCGCTCAATTGCGCTTCGGCGCCCCACGTGAAGACGGCACCACCGTTGTACTCGGCACCTTCCTGCGTCTCGGTGCAGCCAGCGGAGAGCGTGCACGATCCCTTGAGGTTCGAGTAGTCGCTGAAGAAGCCGATCACGTCGGCGGCGATCCGCTCGTCGCGCCAGCGCGCGCCAGCTTCATAGTTGATGCTCGACTCGGGCAGCACACCCGAGCCCGCCGACGGTGCGACCGGCACGAAGCCGCGGTGGACACCGGCGAGGACGCCCGCGTTGCCAGTGACGTGATACTCGGCGCCGGCGCCGGGAATCACGACCGCGTAGCTGCCGTCGTGCTGCGCCATCGTCAGCCAATCGGCGAACCGGTAGTCGATCAGCTCGATGCGCGTGCCGGCCGCGAGCTCGAAGCGCTTCCAGTGCAGCTTGTCCTGCGCGAACAGCGCGAGCGCGATCGTCTCGGCACGCGTGTCGAGCACCGTCGCGCGCGACCGTGCGGTGCGCACGAGCGTCGCCATCGTCATGTCATAGGTGTCTTCGTAGCGACGGCGATCAGCGCGATCGAAATGGATGCGCGCGCCGGCGTCGACATGATGCTTGACCGGTCCGGTCGCGCGTTCGAGCGAAACCGTGGTCTGCGCGCCTTGCGACGTGAACGTGCGATCGTTCGTGCCGAGCACGAGCGGCTCCTCCGGGCTCTGCGAATCGGCGGCGCCGGTGAGGATCGCGTAGTAGACCTGGTTCGCGCCGGCGGTCGGCTCCGCGAGCAGCGCGTACAGATCACGCTGGCCGATCAGGCCGTCGACCTTGCCCCACACGCGATGGAACTTGTGGCGGTACGCGACAGTCTCGACACGTGTCGCGACTCCGAGGTCTACGCGATGGGTCGCGCGAAACCGCCAGTGCCCCCAGTTCATCTCGTCGAGCTGCGAAGCGACGTAGCGCCGTTGCGGCGCCGCGGCGAAATCCTCGTCGGTGAGGCCGGTGTATGTCTCGTGCGACGTCTCGTCGCCGTAGCCGACGCGCAGATCGAGCTGGTGGTAGGTCTCTGCGGTCGGTTCGGACATGAACCGCGTCGTGAGCTGGACGTCGTTCTTGTCGAAGCCGGTCGGGCCACCGCCATCGAGGTCCTTGAAGCCATCGCTGCGGAGATGGACGTACTCCGCCATCACGCCCCAGCGCTCGCGCCGCTCGGCGGCACGCGCGTGCAGCTTGCCGTAGAGATCGCTGCCACCGGCGACGTCGACATAACCGGAGCGCTCGGCGGGGAACGGCTCGCCGATCAGATCGAGCGCACCGCCGACGGTTGCCGGCCCGAATCGGATCGCCGACGGACCCTTCGTCACCTCGATGCGAGACATTCGCGTGACGAGCGGTACGTAATAGGCAGCGGGCGCGGTGTAGGGAGCCGGCGCGATCAACACGCCGTCTTCCATCAGTGTGATCTTCGCGCTGCGATCGGCAGCGGCACCGCGCATGCCGATGTTTGGGCGCAGGCCATAGCCGTCTTCGTCGCGGAGGTAGACGCCGGCGATGCCGCGCAGGACCTTGTGCAAATCGTCGTGCTCGTCGCGTTCGAGCGCTTCCTTGGTGAGCTCGGCGCGCGCACCGGGCGGCGCCTTGTCGACGACCTCGATCGTTTCCTCGCCCTCGGCATCGGTTGCCGTTGCAGGCTGGGGGGACGCACCGTCGACGACGTCCTGCGCCAGTGCCGGAACGACAACCAGCGCGCTGGCGGCGACCGTACTAATCGTTATCCGAGGCAACATCATCGGGAATGTCCAAGGCGAGCAGCGTGAGGAACTGACTCTTCAGATCGTTCGTGAACTCTTTGGTCGCGGCGTGAGCTTCGACAATCGCGGCGTAGTCGTTCGTCAGCGCGCCGAGGAAGCTCTCCGGCAGCGCGTCGGCCTTGGCGATCGCGGCGTCGAGCGCCGCCGTCACCCGCGTCGCGACCTCGGGCTGACCGATCGCGATCAAGAAGTCGTCGAAGCCGGGCCCGTCGGCGGCCGGCGTCGTGCCGGTGATCGCTTCGCGCAGCGTCGCAAGGTTGATCCGGATCGCCGTCGTCGCGCGATCGGCGAAGCGCAGCTCGACCTCGCGGATGCACGGCTCCTGCACCGTGCCGCACGCGTTGACCGCAATGCCTGCGGCCTCGGCGAGCTTCATGTCCTTGACCATGCGGTCGACGTAGAAAAACGAATCGGACACGAGGTTCACGCCCGCATGCGCCGACGGGATCGATGTACCCATTCCGGCGCGCGCGAGCTCGCCGACATAGTTGCCGCCGTCAGCGCGCCACGCGGTGTGGAGCGTGGTCGCGGCAGCGGCCACGTCGGTCGCGAGCACCTCGGCGAGCCGACAGCGCGCGCGGAGCAGGTCAGCGCCGAGGGCGTCCCAGCCGGGCGGCGTGATCGCACAGTTGTGCGCGTCGGTCTGCGGGAACAGCAGGTATTCGATCGCGAGCAGCGAGCGCTGGCGCTGCAGCTTGGTCGAGACGTCGTAGCTCGCAGGATTCGCCCACCGCGACGCGACATCGCGATCGACATCACACGGCGCGAGCAGCGGCCACGCGTAGATCCGATCGCGCAGCGCTTTGTTGTCCATCGCGGCCGGACCAACCAACAGCGCTTCGGCGTGTTGCCAGGCATCGATCGCCTCGCGCCACGCCGCACGCGCGGACTCGAGTGTCGTACCGGGCGTGCCGGCATCGAGCGCATCGCAGTACGCGGCGATCGCGGCCGGCAATGCATTCGCGCGAGCGTCGAACGTCGCCTGGATCGGCAACAGCACGTGCTCGCCGAGATGGGCGAGTAACGCGTTGCGATCGAAGTTGTCGGGGATCGCATCGGCCTTCGCGGGATCGGAACTGCCACAACCGGCGAGCGCCGACGCGGTCGTTGCGAGGGCTGCTAGCCCGGCTGCGGGGCCTAGAGCTGCGGGGCCTAGAGCTGCGAGCCCGGCGAGCGCGAGCCCGGCTCGTCGGCCGGCCAAGATCTGTCCGCGCAAAATGCCTGACATCGTTGAAAGGCATCCTGGAGGATTTGAAAACGATTTTCAACTCCGATTTCAGAAATCTGCTGTGTCCAATCGTTCTTGCTGTAATAATTGACCTTTCCTGTCAGCGTTGGCGCAATGGTTGGACGACAGGTGGGTCAGTATCCGGCGCCGCCAGCACCCACTTCCGCTCCCCGATATCGCGTACCCCGAGCAGATCAACCGCGGGATCGATGAGCGGTGCAGGGGCCCGGCCATTCAGCGAGACGCTGGTGACGGCGCGAACGCGGACGTCGCGGTGGCCCTGCGCGACGAGGTCGCTGCCGATCCGATGTGCGAGCTGCAAGATCAGATCGGGCTGTCCGGCCATCTCGCGTTCCTGTCGCCACGTCAGATACGTGCTCGGCGGAATCTCGAGCTGCTTGCCGCCATCGAGCTCGGCGACGAACGTCACCGCGCCATGCTTCTCGCGGATCATCACGTGCCACGCGAAGCGCATCCCGTCTTCGTTCCACAGCACGGCGCCCGGATAGACAACATGCCGGAGCGGCAACGCGACCTGCACGATGACGTGGATCGCGATCGCAGCCGCCACGACACGACTCACGCGCGGCGAGAGCGGCGCCACTGCGCCACCACGCGGAACCGCGAATCGCGCGAGCCGAATTCGATGTAGCAGCGTGCGCGGCCAGTCCGGCGGAAAGAAGATCAGCGCGGCGCTCGTCATGATGAGCGGGAACATGCCGATCATGAACAAGTAGCCGGTGAGCCCGTGGAACGCGATCAACGCGACGTACGCCGGAATGCGCGTGCGCGCCCACGACAGCCAGAACACGATCGTGGTGTCGAACAAGAAGCCGGCCCACGACATCGCGAGCGCGACGCTCGGCTCGTCGAAGAAGCGGCCGATCAGCGGCGTTTCGGTGCGCGCAGCGAGCCACGTGTTGAGCGGCTGCCCGTGCAATAGCCAGTCGCTCTTGGCCTTCGCGAGCCCGGCGAACACGTAGACGACACCGGTCTGGAAGCGCAGCAGCCACACGATCCACGCTGGGATCGTCGCCGCTTGTAGCGCTGGCTTGCGCCACGCGTCGATCGACCATGTGCGATGCGCCGGCAACAGTGCGAGCTGCACCGCGATGAGCACGACGAGATAGTGGTGATTGAGATAGTTCGTGATGTCGATCAGCTGCGTGTACGCGAAGCCAACGGCAAACAACGCGCACGCGATCCGATGCCACGCGCCGGCGGCGATCGCGAGCGCGAGTACCGCGAGCACGCAGTAGTGCACGTACATCCAGGTCACCGGCCACGGCGTGACCCAGTCGAATCCCGGATACGTGAAGAAGAACTTCGGCTCGCCGTAGATCCGCGGCAGCTGCCCCGATGCGACGAAGCGCACGATGCCGGCGAACATCACGGCGCCGAAGATGATGCGAAACGCCGCGAGCGATGCGATGTCGATCGGTCGCGTGGCGGCGGCGCGCATGCGGTCGAGCGTCACGCGCTCACCCTACTCGAAGTCGCACGCGTTACCAGCGCGCTATTTGCGTTCGAGGATGATCAGGTCGACGCGCTCGTTGATTCCCTTCGCACCGCGCGTGGTCGGGTCGACGAGCGGCTTCGTGCCGCCAAAGCCGCGTGGCTCGAGGCGCTTCTCCTCGATGCCGTACTTGATCAGCCACTCGCGAATCGCGAACGCGCGCAGCTCGGAGACG
>DASUFX010000333.1:0-2798 GCA_036274355.1 Kofleriaceae bacterium
ATGATCCGCATCACGTCGATGGACGCGCTCGTCGTGAACGGCATCGGCCACGACACGTGGGCGTTCGAGATCCTCGACGCCTCGGGCATGCGCGACAAGCTCAAGCTCATCTACGCGAACGACGGCGTGTCGCTGATCCCGGTGGCTGGCGACCCGAGCGGCGAGAAGGTCGTCAACCCGCACACCTTCATCTCGACGACGGCGGCGATTCAGCAGGTCTACACGATCTCGCAGAAGCTCGGCGAGCTCGACCCCGAGAACGCCATGTATTTCCGGCAGAACGCGCGGAAGTACGCGCTCGAGATTCGCAAGCTGCGCTCCGAGTTCGACGCGCAGATCAAGGGCGTGAGCTTGTCGAGCTTTCGCTGCGCGACGATGCACAGCGGCTACGACTACATCCTGCAAGAGCTCGGGCTGCAGGTCACGGCCGTCATCGAGCCGCGCCACGGCGTCGAGCCGACGGCGCGCCAGCTCGCCGAGACGATCGATCGCATCAAGGCCGCCAACGTCAACGTGTTGTTCGCCGAGAAGTACTTCGCGAGCAAGCTGTCCGACACGATCCGCGACGCGACGGGCGTGAAGATGTACTCGATTTCCCATATCAGCAGCGGCGAGTACACGCCGACCAAGTTCGTCGAAGAGATGCGCGAGAACCTGACGACGCTCGCGACCGCCATCAAGGAGTCCGGCGCCAGCGGCTAAGCGAATGAACGGACCCACGATAGAGTTCGACCGCGTCAATCTGACGCTCGGTGCCACGTCGATCCTCGAGGACGTGACGTTCACGGTGCGCGCCGCCACGATCCACTGCATCGTCGGTGCCAACGGCGGCGGCAAGACGTCGCTCGTGCGCTCGCTGCTCGGGCAGATGCCGCACAAAGGCAAGATCAGCATCCATTGGGCCGACAGCCGCGTCATCGGCTACGTGCCGCAGACGCTCGACTTCGACAAGAGCCTACCGATCACGGTCGGCGATTTCATGGCGATGGCGACGCAGCGCCGGCCCGTGTTCCTCGGCGTCTCCAAAGCGCGGCGCGACGAGATCGACCGCATGCTCGAGCGGCTCGGCTTGAACGGCAAGCGCAAGGCGAAGCTCGGCAGCCTGTCGGGCGGCGAGCGCCAGCGCGTGCTGCTGGCGCAAGCGCTGATTCCCGAGCCCGCGTTGCTCGTGCTCGATGAGCCGACGACCGGCCTCGACTTGAAGGGCAAAGAGATTCTGCAACGCACGATCGTCGAGTTCGCGCGCAGCGGCGGCACGGTGGTGTGGATCAACCACGATATCGCGCAGGTCGGCGAGATCGCCGACGCGCTGACGTACATCGACCGCAAGGTGTTGCTCGACGGCGCGCCGCGCGAGGCGCTCGCGACGGGCACCGCCGCGCACTTGTTCCCGACCTTGGCCTCCACCTTCGCCGCGGCGGTGCAGTCATGACTTGGTTGTTCGACATCCCGCGGCAGTTCCTCATCGGCCTTGCCGACGACGGCGTCATCCACTACACGTTCTCATACGCGTTCGTCGTCAACGGCTTCTTGTGCGCGTTCGTGATTGGGCCGCTGCTCGGCGGTATCGGCACGATGGTCGTCGCGAAGCGCATGGCGTTCTTCTCGCAAGCCGTCGGTAACGCGGCGCTCACGGGCGTGGCGATCGGCGTCATCATCGGCGAGTCGTATACGGCGCCGTACATGTCGATGTTCAGCTTCTGCCTGCTGTTCGGGCTGCTGCTGAACTTCTCGCGCAATCGCACCAAGATGTCGGCGGACACGCTGATCGGCGTGTTCCTCTCGATCTCGCTGGCGATCGGCGCGACGGCGCTCTTATGGGTATCCGCCAAGGTCAACACGCATATCCTCGACACCGTGATGTTCGGCTCGATCCTGACCGTCGACGACACCGACATGACCGTGCTCTTGATCACGACGGTGCTAACGCTCGTCACGGCGCTGCCGCTGTTCAATCAGATGCTGCTCGGCAGCCTGAACCCGAGCCTCGCGCACGTGCGCGGCGTGCGCGTGCACCTGCTCGAGTACGTGTTCGTGCTTCTCTTGACGATCCTGACCGTCGCTTGCGTGAAGATCGTGGGCGCCGTGCTCGTCGAGGCGTTGCTGCTGATCCCGGCCGCGGCCGCACGCAACCTGAACCGCTCGATCCGCGGCTTCGTCTGGTGGAGCATCGCGTTCTCGACGATCGCGTGCCTCGCCGGTATCTACGCGCCGATGCGCTGGGACCTGCCGTTGCCGTCCGGTGGCGCGATCATCCTCGCGGCCGCCATGATGTTCGTAGTCACGCTCGTCGTGCGGATGGCGTTACCGCGGTATCGCGAGGCTGCCCTATGAAGCTAAATCGCATCGGTGTTTTGGCCGGCGTGCTGGCCGCGGTTTCGTTGCAGCAGTCGGTGGGCGCTGCCGATGCGGCGCCGCCGCTCGTGTTGACTGGCACTGGGGCGACGTACTCATTGACGGTCGCGTTGACGGCCGGCACGCCGATTCAAGTGCAGAACGTGCCGGCCGATGGGCGGCAGCTCGCGCTGCTCAAGGACTACATCGAGCGGCGTAAAGAGTCGTTGGAGCCGACGTTCGCCGCGGCGACGGCGGTCGTGACACTGACGAACGCGCTGCCCGGCGACCCGCTATACCGCTTCGCGCGCGACGCCAACATCCGCATCGTCGACATTGAGGCGGGCCTGCCGTGGTCGCTCGACGCGCCAGGCGTCGCGCTCGCGGACGCGCCCTCTTCGAAGGCCGAGTGGGGCGGCGACAATGCCGAAACGGCCGTCGCGCCGTACTTCTGGCTGAGCCTC
>DASUFX010000334.1:0-13135 GCA_036274355.1 Kofleriaceae bacterium
ACTGCGCTACGAGCTCTCGAGTGCGTTTACGAAGGTGCTGCGTCAGGAGCGCAGCGTCAATGTTCGCGGCCTCAAAGTCGGAACGAATGGTGGGACGCAGTACGTGAGCCTTACGGTCCAGAAGCTCACCGAGCCGCGCGAGCTGCAGGGTACCGTGATCGTCGTGATCTCCGACGTGCCCGGCGTGCCGGAGAAAGCGCCACCCGCAAGGGGACGTCGCAAGCTGCCGCCCCGGCTTGCCGAGCTCGAGGACGAGCTCCAGCGCTCGCGAGATGAGACCCAGACGGTCCGCGAAGAGATGCAGACCTCGCAAGAAGAGCTCAAGTCGACGAACGAGGAGCTGCAAAGCACCAACGAAGAGCTGCAGAGCACGAACGAGGAGCTCACGACCTCGAAAGAGGAGATGCAGTCGCTCAACGAGGAGCTGCAAACGGTCAACCACGAGCTGCAATCGAAGGTCGACGAGCTCTCGCGCTCGAACAACGACATGAAGAACCTCTTGAACAGCACCGACATCGCGACGCTGTTCCTCGATACCGACCTCAACGTGCGCCGCTTCACGACCGCAACTGCAAAGATCATCAAGCTCATTCCCGCGGACGTCGGCAGGCCGATCACCGACATCGCGTCGGATTTGGACTACGCCAACCTCGCCGAAGACGCGCGCGAGGTTCTTCGCACGCTGATCTATAAGGAGAACCAAACATCGACGCGTGATGGACGAGCGTTCTCGGTCCGCATCATGCCGTATCGCACGCTCGAGAACGTGATCGATGGCGTCGTGATCACGTTCACCGACGCCAGTGCGGCACGGGCGCTCGAGAGAGCAGCGACCGACCAAGCGTCTCAGCTTCGTCAGATGGCCGAAGCGCTGCCTCACCTCGTGTGGGGCGCGCGGCCGGATGGCGCCTTCGACTTCTTGAGCCGGCAATGGGGTGAATACACCGGCCTCAACGATGGTGAGCAGCTGCTGTGGGGCTGGCTCGATCAGCTACATCCGAGCGACCGCGATCGTGTCCGCGAACAGTGGCGGACTGCGGTCAAAACCGGCTCTCACTTCGACAGCGAGTTCCGCATTCGGAGCAACACCGGGGAATATCGCTGGTTCAAGGCGCGCGCGACGCCGATCCGCGATCAGAGCGGTGCGATCGTGAAGTGGTACGGCACCAGCACGGATGTCGACGAGCTCAAGCGGGCAGAAGAGCGCCTGGGAGCGCTCACGCAGGTTGTGAGCGATGCATTCGTTGGCGTCGATGTCGATCTTCAGATCGTCGAGGTGAACCCGGTGTTCGAGAAATTGATCTCACGCAGCGCCGCGGAGCTCCTCGGGAGGACGTTGACCGACATTCTTCCCGAGTCACCACTCGACCTTACCCACGCACCCAAGGACCTGCAGGTGAACATCGGAGGGCGGACATACAACGCACGCAGCCGGCGTGATCCGGCGGGTGGCTACTGGCTGTTCGTGCGAGCATGATCTCCGACGATGCCGCCGCGCAAGACGACAACCCTGCGGCGCCGCGCCGAGCGGACGCTGCAGCAGCGCAAAACGCGTAAGCCATCGCCACGTTCACGCCTCATCCACGAGCTCGAGGTCCACGAGGTCGAGCTCGAGCTGCAGAATGAAGAGCTCGTCGAAGCACGCGAACGTGTCGAAGCTGCGCTCGAGCGATACACCGAGGTCTTTGACTTCGCGCCGATTGGGTACGTGACACTCGACGCGCGTGGGGCGGTTCGCGAGATCAACCACGCGGGTGCGGCGTTGCTTGGCGCGCAACGCACGGCGCTCATCGAGCAGCAGTTCGCGTCGAATGTGACCCCAAAATCCCTGCCGACCTTCCGGCGCTGATCGAGCAAGCACATGGCACGACGACGTCCGTGAGCTGCGAGCTCGACCTGCGTCGCGATCAGATTGCGTTTCCAGCTCGACTGACTGCCGCGGTCCTGCGGCGCGGTGAACCCGTGGTGATGATCGCATTCGAGGACGTGTCCGAGCGCCGAGCCAACGAAGCCGAGCTTGCCCGCAGCGAGGCCGCATTGCGCGAGATGAACGAACGTAAAGATGAGTTCCTCGCGATGCTATCGCACGAGCTCCGCAATCCGCTCTCGCCGATCCGCACCAGCGTTGCTGTGTTGCAGCTTGCGGAGCCGGGCTCGCGCATTGCGACCCACTCGATCGAGATCATCGATCGCTCGGCTGCACATATGAACCGACTGGTCGACGACCTGCTGGACATCACGCGGATCACCCACGGGAAGATCGAGCTACGGCGTGAGATCGTCGATCTGACTGCCCTCGTTCGCCGCGTGATCGATGACCAGCGCGACGTGTTCTCGGCAAACCACATCGAGATCGCGACGACGTTGCCGTCACACGAGCTTCTGCTCGATGCCGATGCAGCCCGGCTCGTTCAGGTGATGATGAACCTGATCTCGAACGCCCTGAAGTTCACGCCGAAACACGGCCGGATCGCGATCGAGCTCGCGCGCGAGGGTAACGCCGGTGTGATTTCAGTCGTCGACAACGGTATCGGCATCGCGCCCGAGCTCATTGGTGAGCTGCTTCGCCCGTTCGCACAAGTACCACAGGCGCTCGATCGCAATCACGGTGGCCTCGGGCTCGGACTCGCGATGGTCAAGTCACTCGTCGAGCTCCATGGCGGACGGGTCACGATCCGCAGCGCAGGCCTCGGTCATGGCACCGAGGTCAAGGTCGTATTGCCGATCCAACAAGCGTCATCCGCCGTCCGAGCCGTCGACCTCGCGCCCGTCAGCGCGCGGCGGCGCGTGCTCATCGTCGAGGATATGCCGGACAACGCGCGCAGCATGGAACAAGCGCTGAAGCTGCGGGGCCATGACGTCGAGGTGGCGCTCAACGGATTCACCGCGCTCGAACGACTCGCAACGTTCAAGCCCGAGGTCGTGCTGTGCGACATCGGGCTTCCCGACATGGACGGGTTTGCGTTCGCGATGCGGGTCCGTGCAGACGAGGCGCTCCGTCACGTCTGCCTCGTCGCGCTCAGTGGCTATGCGCGCGCAGAAGACGTCAGGCGTGCGAAGGCCGCCGGGTTCGATCGTCACCTCGCGAAACCCGCGCGGCTCGACCAGATCGATCGCCTGCTCGCGGAGCTCGTGCCGCGGACCACACGAGATCCATTCGACAACAACACGCTGCACTAGCCCTAGAGCTTGCTCGCGTCTGCGCGATCGAGTCGGGCACCGTGAAGGACGAGCTCGCGGATGTAGTTTGCTTGCTGCGTCTGCGTAGCGGCCTTCTCTTCGAAGCGTTTGCGTAGCTCGCCTGTCTCTCTGAGGCTGATCCGGTGCGACAGTGCAGCGCTTTCTTCGAGCGCACGAATCGCAGCCCAGAGCACGCGCTCCATTTCTTCGCCTTGTTCGCGGACAAGACTCTCGAGCGAGAAGCCGTGCCCGACGTGACAGCGAAAGTGTTGGAACAGGCCGGGCTGGGTCTCCGTCAGCACGCCTTCGCAGATCGGACACACGATGTCACTCGGCAGGCCCTTCTCAGTGCCTTCGACCTGCTTCACGAGCTGGCCCGGTTCACGCGCGGGACCTGCTTCTGTGGTCACGAGTCGTGCGAGCAGCCCCGGAAGCTCTAATGGATGGACGACGTGATCGACGGCGACGCTGTCGATCACGTTCTGCGGCATTTCTGGTGCAACCGCGCTCGTCGGATCCTGCACGACCGCGAGCCCACCGCGCGCCTTCACGGACAACATGCCGGCGGTACCGCAATCCCGATAGCCCGACAGCACGACACCGATCACGCGCGAGCCGTACGCGTTCGACGCGCTACGAAACAGCACGTCGGCGGCGGGACGGAACCCGTTGTCCTTCGGGCCGCGCACGACTTCGATCATGCCGGGCCGCACTTGCAGGTGCATGTCCGGCGGCGCGACATAGATCGTGCCGTGCTCGATCGCTTCATCATGAAGCGGATGGCGCGCCTCGAGCGCACTGCGTCTTGCGATGAGCTCCGGCAGGGAGCTGACAAACCCGACTGGCACGTGCACCACGACAAACACCGCGGCAGGCAAATCCTTGGGCAGTGCATGCGCCATCTCGAGCAGGACTTCGACTCCTCCCGCCGAAGCCCCGATCGTAATGATGTCGCGGTTCATGAGGACAGGCTGGATCGTTCGTCGCCGATGCCAACCGTGCGGGCACGCGCACTCGACGCGTGCGCCTTCGCCCATGTGTCGACGTCGCGCGGTCAGCGGGACAGACGCGCGAGAACCGAGAGCATGCGTTCGCGGCTCGCCGGCTTGAGCAAGTGCTCGTCGAAGTCGGCCTGTGGTGTGGCGCTTGCGAGCGCTGTGATCGCGACCATCCGAGGCGCCGATGTGCCGAGCGTACGTCGCACCGTGCGGGCGACCGTGAAGCCATCGATATCGGGGAGCACGAGGTCGACGAGCGCGACGTCGGGCCGCTCGGTCTCGATCAGCTTGATCGCGGTCGCGCCGTCGGCGGCCTGGTACACGGTGTGACCATCCGCGCGGAGCAGATCCGCGGCGAGCTCGCGGATGTCATGTGCGTCTTCGCAGACAACCACGCGGAGCGAGCGAGTAGGGCGAAGGTCTTCTTCGACGCGCGGTGCGGCAGTCGCTGCCAGCGGCAGACTGATCTCGAACGTAGCGCCACGGCCTTCGCCTTCGCTGAACGCGCGGACGCGACCACCGTGAACGCCGACGAGGCGACGCACGATCGCAAGGCCGAGGCCGACGCCGCTTGTACCCCTGGTCGTACGCGAAAACACGTCGAAGAGTTGCGGTAGTAGTGCTGCGGTGATGCCGCGGCCGTTGTCGGTCACCCGCAGGAGTGCACGACCGGCGCTTCTGGTCAGCTTGATCGTGATGCGGCCGTCACGCTCCGTGAATTTGATCGCGTTATCGACGACGTTCGCGATACAGCGCACGAGCCGGGCGGCGTCGCCGGCGACGACCACCTCGTCATCGAGCGCGAGGTCGATCGCGCGGCCATCGAGCATCGGGTCGACGGTCTCGACCACCTGGCGAATGAGGTCGGCGAGCTTGAGCGGATGAGCCCGCAGCTCGAGCTCTCCTGTGGATAGCTTCGCGATGTCCAGCAAATCATCGACGACGACGTTGAGCGAGCGCACGCGCCTCTCGATGATGTTGTGGATGCGATCGACCAGCTCGGCCGGGACATCCTGGCCATGCAACGCATCGATCGCGAGCTGCAGCGCCTGCAGCGGATTGCGCAGCTGATGGCCGAGGATCGCGAGGAGCTCGTCCTTGCGCCGATCCATTTCAGCAAGCTGTTGCACGCGCATTTCGAGCATCTCGGACTCGTGACGCTGCTCTTGCTCGCGCAGCTTCGCCTTGTTCGCCGCGATCTCGAGCTCGTGGCGCGCCGCTGCGTGGTGTTGCATCGCGCGCGTGCGTTCTTGCAGCTGGAGAAACACGCGCACCTTCGCGCGCAACACCTCGGCGCGCACTGGCTTGACGACGAAATCGAAGCCGCCGGCGTCGTAGCCTTCGAGGATCGCGGTGTCTTGCACCGTCAAACCGGTGACGAAGATGATCGGGATACCGCGCGTGCGCTTGCGCTTGCGGATCATCTCGGCGCACTCGATGCCGGTCATGCCTGGCATCGACACGTCGAGGATCACGAGGGCGAAGTCTTGCGCGAGCATCTCCGCGAGTGCCTGGACGCCGGACTGCACCATGACGAGCCGGCGCCCGAGCGGCGCGAGCGCGGAGTCGAACGCGATGAGGTTGGCCTCGTTGTCGTCGACGATCAGAATGTCTTCGCCGGCGCCGATGCCGAGCAGCTCTTCGGGCGTCGGCTGCTCGCCAGTGGACCCTGGCTTGTCGTTGTTACTCATACTTCGTGTCGAGGTCCCCCAACCCCAAGAAGTGCGAAAGGACAAGCAAAGATCGTGCGGACGTAACCCGGCGTACGCAGGTTCGCGAGAGTGTTCTGGCGTAGAGAAAGCGCACGGTATGAAACCCGTACGTGCGCGAGCGCCACAGCCCGATGCGGAATCCAGGGCCTATGTCGCAGCCGGTACGGAGCGCCAGCGCACGCCGAGGTTGTGGACCAGCTGATAGAACGTCGGCAGCGCCAGCAGTGTGAACACGGTCGACGTGAGCAAACCGCCGATCATTACGATGGCGAGTGGCCGCTCGATCTCGGTGCCGTGGAGGTCGAGCACGAGCAGCGGCAGGAGCCCGAGAATCGCAGTCGACGCGGTCATGATCTTGGGCCGCACGCGTCCGATGCAGGCCTCGCGCAGCGCTTGCGTGAAGCCGTGACCCTCGCTGATCGACCCGCGCGTCTGGGTCACGAGCACGAGACCGTTCTGTACCGCGATTCCGAACAGACCGATCAGACCGACGAGTGATGACACGCTCCAGCTCTCGCCAGCGATCAGCAGTGCGACGATGCCGCCGACGAACGCGCTCGGCAGTGTCGCGAGGATCACGATGGTCTCGGCGAGCGAGCCGAGTGCGATGTAGAGCAAGAGGAACACTGCGAGCAGCGCGAGCCCGACGGCCAGGTACAACGCTTGTTGCGCGCGCGTCTGGCTCTCGACCTTGCCGCCGACATCCACGAAGTAGCCGGGCGGCAGCTTCAGCTTCGCGGCGAGGCGTTCCTTCACGTCGCGCGCTGCAGAGCCGAGATCGCGGCCGGACACGCTCGCCTCGACAGCAATGCGGCGGCTGCCTGCCTCGCGCTTGATCGTGCCGAGTCCGAACGTCGGTTCGATCTGGGCGAGCTTACCGAGGGGGATGCGGCTGCCATCATGGCCGTCGACCATGAGTGCGGCGAGCGTCGCGGCGTCGCGCCGGAAGTCCGGCGACAGCTTCACGACCAGATCGAAGCGTCGCTGACCGATCCACACCTCGGAGACGTGCTCGCCGGCGAGCCCGATTTGGACCGCTTCGATCACATCGCCGGGCGTGAGTCCAACGCGTGCGGAAGCTTCGCGATCGACCTGCACGGTCAACTGAGGCAGGCCGACGAGCGGTTCGGCTCGCACGTCCTCGATGCCCTCGACGCCGCGCATCATCGCGGCGGCTGCATCCGCGAGATCGGCGAGCTTCTGCGCGTCGGGGCCGAAGATGCGGACCGAAATATCGGCCGGTGTGCCGCCGAGGCCCTCATCGATACGCATGCCGAGCGGCGTCGTGAACAGCGCCGAAACGCCGGGTACTTTCTCGACCGCTTCGCGCATGTCGCTGACCAGCGCTTCGCCGCCGCGTGCGCGATCGGGCTTGAGCAGGATCAGCACGTCCGACAGCGTGTGCGGCATTGGATCCTCGGTGCGCTCGGCGCGCCCTGTGCGCCGTACGACGTCGGAGACTTCAGGGAAGCCGCGCAGCACGTCCTCGACGCGATGGTTCAGCCGGTCGACTTCATCGAGAGACGCTTCGGGCGGGAGGAATGTCTGCATCAAGATCGCGCCTTCGTCGAGTGGCGGTACGAAGTCCGAACCGAGCTTCGTCGCGACCCAGAGCGCTGGCGCGGTGATCGAGAGCGTGATGATCATGACGAGCGCGGTGTGGCGCAGCGCGCGATCGAGGAGCGGCCGATACGCTCCCTTGAGCTTGCGGATCAGCCAAACGTCCTCGTGTGCACCTTCGCGTGTCGGCCTGAGCAGACCTGCCGCGACCACGGGAACCAGCGCGAGCGCGAGCACGAGCGCCGCAAGGACGGCCGCGATCACAGCACCAGCGAGCGGTTTGTACATGCGACCTTCGATGCCAGTCATCGCGAACAGCGGGATGAACACGGCGATGACGACCACGGTGGCGAATGCGATCGGCCGCGCGACTTCGATTGCGGCAGCGAGCGCGTTCCCGTGGCGATCGCCCTCGCGCCGTTGCGAGATGCGGTGGACGATATTCTCGACGACGATGATCGACGAGTCGACGAGCAGGCCGACCGCGATCGCGAGGCCGCCGAGCGTCATCGTGTTGATGCCAATGCCGGCCACGCGCATGAACACCCCGGACAGCGCGAGAGACAGCGGCAATGTGAGCGTCACGATCAGTGCCGCGCGCACATTGCCGAGCAGCACGAACAGCACGAGCGCGACGAGGCAGGCGCCGATCAGCACGGCGCGCCCGACGCCGCCGAGCGACGATTCGACGAGCTGGGACTGGTCATACACGGTACGGATCTCGACGCCCCTGGGCAGGCTGGTCTTGAGGTCCGCGATCGCCGCCCGGATGCCGCGCGCGACCGACACGGTATCGGCGCCAAACTGCTTCACGATGCGGCAGCTCACGACCTCGCCATTCAAGCGATGCGCGATGCCGCGTCGGACAGCCGGTGCCTCGCGGACCTCACCGACATCGCCGAGCAATACCGGTGTGCCACCCTTCATCGCGACGACGGTGCTGCGTAGTTGCTCGACGTTCGCTGCACGACCCGCAGCGCGGACGGTCCACTCCATCTGCGCTTGCGTGACGAACCCGCCTGCTGCGCTGACGTTCGCACCGCGCGCCGCGTGCATGATGTCGTCGAGCGTTACGCCGCGCGCAGCCATGCGATCGGGATCCATCTGAATCTGGAACTCGCGCAGGTAGCCGCCGAGTCGTTCCACAGCGGCGACACCGGGGACCGCGAGCAGCCGGTTCTTGATGTCATTTTCCGCGAGGTCGCGCAGTGTCATCAGGTCGGCGATGCCGCTGCGCGCTTCGACCGTGATCTCGAAGATCTCGTTCAGGCGACCGGTCACGCCGGACAGCAGCGGTGTCTCGGTGCCGGGCGGCAGATCGACTTGCGGCAGGCGCTCCGCGACGTACTGTCGTGATCGCGAGTAGTCGGCATCTGGTTCGAACTCGATCGTGACCTGAACGACGCCGAGCGTCGATGACGACCGCACGCGTCGCACCTGCGGCAGGCCGGAGAGCGCGGTCTCGAACGGAATCGCGACGCGCATCTCGAGCTCGTCCGCGTTCATCGCGGAGTTCTGCACGATGATGTTGAACACCGGCGCCGACAGATCGGGGAACACGTCGCGCGGCAGCTCGCGCATCCAGACCGTGCCCATCGCGGCGCCAGCGAGCGCGAGCACGATCGCGATCAACGGCTTGCGGAAGCTTGCAGTGATGAATCTCTCCAGCATGGCGCCTCCTCAGTCCTCGTGTCCGCCTGCGCCGCTGGCCTTGTCAGCCTCGGCTTTGAGCAGGAAGGCGCCCTCGACGACGACTTCATCGCCAGGCTGGAGACCCGAGAGAACCTCGACTTCGCCCGACAGGTCGCGACCACGACCGATCGAACGAACCGCGAACTCGCCAGGTCCATGCGGAATGAACACCGCCCAGGTCGCGCCGACGCGTTGCACCGCTGCAGCGGGGACCGTGACCACCGTGTCCGGCCCGACCTCACCGAGCGGAAGCGCGACGGTGGCGGACATGCCAGGACGCAGCAAGCCGTCGGAGTTCGGTACGTCGAGACGAACGTCGATCGTGCGCGATGCCTGATCGACCTCGCGGCCGATCCACTTGATCGTTGCTTCGGTCGACTTGCCGGGCAGGGCGGCAAACGTGGCGGTCGCAGTGCGGCCCGGCTGGACACGCACCGCGTCGCGCTCGAATACATGAGCGTGGAGCCACAGCGTCGACAGGTCGCCGACGCGGAACAGCGTCTTCGACGGATCCGCGAGCTGCCCCATGACCACGCTGCGATCGATCACGGTGCCAGCGATCGGTGACTTCAACGCGAGCGCGCTGTCGCCCGACGCGCCGCCGAACTTCTGCAACGACGAAGCGGTCACCTTGTACGCTGCCTCGGCCTCGGTCAGCGCCGCCTCGGCTTCGATCAGCTCGCGCTCGGGGATGAGTCGATCCGCAGCGAGCTTGCGTTTGCGCTCGGCGTTCGCGCGCGCGACGTCGACGCGTGAGTGCGCAGCACCGACTTCAGCGCGACCTTGTGCGAGCTCGGGGCTCGCGAGCTCTGCGAGCACCTGGCCGGCCTTCACGGTGTCGCCGGGCTTCGCGAGGATCTTGGTCACGCGCGCACTCACCGGCGCGGCGATCTCCGCATACGCCTCTTCGTTCACGTGCAGCTCGCCAAGCGCCGACACCGTTTCGGCGGCCGCGCGAGCTTGTGCCTTGCCGGTGGTGACGCGCAGGTCGCGCATCATGTCCGGCGCGATCTTGATCATCTCGGGGCCGTGTTCGTGTGCGTTCCCGTGTTCCGCCGTGTCCGAGCCTGCGTGCCCGGCCGGTTCCGGACTCGTGTAGTCATCTTGGTTCGGCTCGGTCTTCTTGCCGCCACAACCGCCGATAAGGAGCAGCGCGAGCATCGTGAGCTTGTTCATGGTGCACCTCCGGCGACGAACCGCGCAGTGGCCGCGGCTTTCGCTAGCGCGAGCAACCGTTCGAGGTGCTCGCGTCGTCCGTCGAGAATCTGTTGACGCGCGACGAGGTAGTCGCTGACCGCGATCTGCCCGGCGTCGATCGTCTTCTGCAGGAGCTGCTCGCTGTCGTCGAGTAGCGGAACGACGTCTGTCTCGAAGCCTTCGACCGCTAGACGCGCGCTCGTATACGCCGCGAAGGCGTCAACGCTCTCGCGCCCCGCGGCTCGCAGTGTCGTTGCTCGCATGTCGCTCGCGCGTCGCTCGCGCGCGGTTGCGGCCGCCTTCTCTCCTTGCGCGCGGTTCCACAATGGAAATGTCATGCGTAGACCGCCGAGCACGATCGACTGGGTGTCTTCGCGCTGGTAGCCGGCCCACAGCCACACCTGGGGTAGCCCGTTCGCACTCGCTTGCGCTCGTTCGGCTCGCGCGACGCCGCGTTCGGCATCGAGCACGCGGATATCCGCGCGACTCCCTGCGGTTCCGCGAAGGGTCGCGAGATCCGGCAGCGCGGCCGGCTTGAGATCGCCGCGCACCACGATCGCATCGTCGGGTGTAGCGCCGATCAGTGCAGCGAGCCGACCCACCGCGCTCGCTTGATCGGACTGTGCGGACTGCGTGGCTGACCGCGCGCGCCCGAGCGCAGTCCTCGCGAGGTTTGCGTCGAGGTCGGTAATCTCGCCGGCCTTGCGTCGACGATCGGCGACCGCGGCGGCCCGCTGGGCGAAGTCCTCGGCGCGCTTTGCTAGCTCCGCGGCTCGTACCGCGAACAGGGCATCGTAGAACGCCTTCGTGACCTCGAGATCGAGCTCGCGCAACATCGCGTCGAGCTCGGCCTGCGTCTGCGTGACTCCTGCACGTGCGAGCTGCCGGCGTGGCGACCTCCGGCCGAGCTCGAGGTTTTGTTCGATCCGCGCGTCGACATCGGTCGGTCGCGTGCTGATCAATCGCGGCCCGGCGCCGGCCTCGATCTCGGGGTTGTCGATGAATGGCAGGTTGGCACCAGTTACGGCGGCGTTCGCGATCGCGATCTGACCGCGTGCACCAACGGCCGCAGGTGCCGCCTGATGCGCACGCGCGATCGCATTCGGCAGATCGAGATCGATCTGGTCGGCGGACGCGGGAAGGGAATGCAGTACGAGCGCGGCTAGCGCTAGCCGCGCGAACGGAACCTGAGACATGACGCACCTCGATCAGCGACGCTGCGATCGCTCGCACGCGTCAGAACGACGTCGGCTCGGAAGTGAACGAGTCAGACGACGTGCTTCGGGATGTGCAAGATGTCGGCCGGGTCGGGGCTGCCGTGCATACGGTCGGCGTTGTCGAACACAACCGGTGCGGCTTCGGTAGGTGGTGGCATCGTCACCGACGCGATCGCCGGTGGCGTTTGGCTCTGAACGCTCGGGCAATGACAAGGGCACGATGGCGCGTCGTTGCCCGACGTGCAGTCGTTGCCGCATCCGTCGTCACGGCACTCGATCTCGCATGCATGCCTGCGCACGAGCTCCGCAATTCCCGTCGCCTGCAACAGGGCGAGAACCAGCAAAAGGGCGCGCGGAACCGTCACCTCTTATGAGTAGCACGAGCGCAAACCGGGGGACCAATGACACGCTCGCGACCGGCGACACCGAACGCGTGTGAATGCGTACGAGGCCCACACCCCCGCCGCCGGCACCACCCACCGCAGCCACGAAATCGCCACCACGGCCATCGTGGCCACGACCACCATCGTCGACGGTGGTTGGCCGTCAGACCGACCTGATACGGATTGCGGATCGTGGAGCGCAACGGAGGTCGTTGCAGCTCTGCATCGTGATGGGAGTTTGGAATGGGTACGAAACTGACGCCGCAGGTTCTGGAGGCGATTCGCGTTGACCGCGAGGAGCACGGGTTCACTCTGACAAGGATCATGGAGCGCCATGGTTTGAGGCGAACCACTGCCTACACGGCGATCGCGGGTCTCGATGACTCGAAGGTGCAGCGAGCGTCACCGACCCGACGTGTCGTGCAACCCGTCGATGCTCCGCCGCGGCCGCCGCTTTCCAAAGCCAACCTCGGCGAGGCCGCGCGCCAGCTGATCGCCGGACGGATGCTGCTCGCTGGGCTCGACGTCTTTCAACCAATCGGCGAGGACACTCCGATCGATCTACTCGTTCTGCGTCCCGACGGGGTGGCGCTGAAGTGCCAATGCAAGGTCATGTACATCGCCAAGACAGGCGTGCACGTGATGCCTTTCTGCACTATTCGGAAATGGGGCCCGAACGCGAAGGTCGTGCCTCATCGCTACACCCGAGACGAAGTCGACTTCTTTCTCGGATATGCAGTGGAGGTCGACGCGGTGTTCGTCTTCCCGTTCGACGCCACCGCACACTTCAAGTCGTCGATGACCGTCTGGCTCTTGCGTGAACCGGCAAACAACAACGGAACATCACGCTTCGACGCCGCTCCCTACCGGAATGCCTTCCATCTTCTGAGCGCGCAAGACGGACACCCAACGCTCGATAAGTGATTGTGATCCCAACAGGGCTCGAACCTGTGGCCTGAGCTTTAGGAAAGCTCCGCTCTAATCCAACTGAGCTATGGGACCGGAATCGTCCGCATTACTTAGCACGGGTGGCCGGACGATCCGAGTCTGTCGTCGTCGATGTCCTTAGGTACCCCAAAGCTCAGGCGAAGCCGCGGATCGTGTGGTTCGGCCCTGGATCACAAGCACGCGTTGTAGCCGAAGTCAGGTTTACGACTCGTGGCCAGGTCCGCCCGCCACGTTGCGATGTCACGCTC
>DASUFX010000335.1:0-14942 GCA_036274355.1 Kofleriaceae bacterium
TACTCGCCACTCGGCAGCGACTGGATCGCCGAGCTCGCGTTCATGCACGCGCCGCCGACCGGCATCTCGTTTGGCATCGCGGGCGGGTTGCAGAAGTCTTTGTAGACCGGCAGCGCGTTGCGGTGGAGATTCGCCGCGAGGCGAATGTCGAGGATGTCGTAGACCAGCGCGGCTTCGAAGCCGGCGTAAAACCCGAATTGCTTGAAGTTGTACGCGTTGGTGAGGCCACCGATGATGTTGAAATTGTCGGCCTGGCCGTAAATGCCTTCGACCGACAACCCGCCGCTGCCGAACGCGCCCTTCGCGCTGATATCGGTGCCGGCCGACACGCGCACCTGGGTGATCTTCTGCGTCATCGTCAGCGGCCGCGAGATCTCGCGCACCGGGTACGACTTCATCGTGAACAGACCGCCCGCGGTCACGATCGGCTGATCGGGGTCTGCCTCTTCTTCTTCGTCACCGTCCTCGTCGCCGCTGCTCTTTGTGCTGCCACCGTCGTCGCCGCCGTCGTCCTCTTCTTCGTCGTCGTCGTCAGCGTAGACGGGGTGCGCCTTGACGGCGACAACACCCAAGCTAAGGGCCGCGATCAGCAGCCCCCTCGATAGCAGGCGAAGCATCACCACCTCTCGGAAATGCTACAGCAAACGACCGCCGAACGGTGAAGGGCAGGGGGGCCCAAATTGGCGAGGCGGCGCGCGCCGATACTGCACCATCGCTACGGCCCCAGCCGTACCCGACAACGTGACGGCCCTGTGGTTGTCGACGGGAGCACAGGCGTTCGCGAAACATCGACCGGCAGGTTGATCTGCCCAGCGCGGCTGTTGCCCAGCGCGGCGGTTCCGAAAAATCGAAAGGCCCGTTGGTCACCCAACGAGCCCTTCGCGTTCTAATCTAACGAGTCGAAGCGCGAGCGGAAATTACTTCCGCTTGCCCTTCTTGCCGCCGCCCTTCTTGCCGGCCTTCTTGGCCGTCTTCTTGGCGGCCTTCTTGGCGCCGCCCTTCTTCGCCTTGGGCGCGGACTTCTTGCTGCTCTTGCGCTTGCTGCCGCCGACCTGGCGCTCCTTGCGCGCCACATCGCCGTCACCGTCGAGATAGTAGAGGTACTTGCTGTAATCCATCTCGATGCCGGCCG
Organism: Kofleriaceae bacterium; assembly: GCA_036274355.1. Lineage (GTDB taxonomy): Bacteria > Myxococcota_A > Polyangia > Haliangiales > Haliangiaceae > JABFXX01. The sequence goes on from DASUFX010000335.1 coordinate 1,133, forward strand.
CGGCGACCTTCGCCGCCTTGCCCTTCGGCTGACCGGGCTTCTTGCGCGGCGTGGCCCAAACGTCGCCACTCTTGATGTAGTACATCATGTCGTTGTCACGCTTGATTCCGAGCTTCGCGATCTTCTCACCCATGATTTGAGACCCTCCCTAGGGATAATTGTGGGTGCCGCGAACGCTACACGAACCGTCTGACAAACACTCCCGAAAACCTCGTCGAAAAATCGTTTTTTTTCGTTTTTTCTCGACGGAGATCCGGACAGGCGCCGAAGTGATCGGGATTCTCGACGAGGAAAAGCTGTGGATAAGTTGTTTCTCGTCGAGGATCTAACCGCGCCTAAATCCTCGTCGAGAAACGGCATTTTCTCGACGAGAAATCGCGTGCTCACAGACGAGGACCTGGCTCTCTGCGCTCCCGTCGAGGGATCGCCACCCGAAGTCACCGTAGCGTTCCACCATACGTAGCCCTGCGTGAGCGACGAGGCCTTCGAGCTCGGCCGGGAAAAATTTGCGCTGCGAGAGCTTCACGATCCGGGACGGGCCCTTGCCGTCGACGGGCTCGTAGTAGAGGCGAATGAGCGCGATCTGGCCGACGGGATCGTAGTCGTGGTTCGTCGAGTAGAACATCGCGCGGCCGGTCGTCGGATCGGTGAAACGGGTCTTCGCCCAGCGCTTCGTCGAGTCCCGGAGCAGCCAGGCAAGGTCGGGCATCTGGACGTCGAACGCGAACGCGCCGCCGCCCTCGCGTGATTTCTTTGCTTGCGTCAGGTGAGCTGCCACACGCCGCAAACAGGCATCGACCTCGACGCGCGTGTAGAGGTGCTCGAGGACGTTGAATACGGCGATGACGAGCGGGAACGTCTCGCCGACGTCGAAGTCGCGGAGATCACCCTGCACGACCGTGATGCGCCGCGCGACTGCCTTCGGTAGCGCTGCGACCCGCCCGCGCAGCTTGTCGAGCATCGGCTTCGAGGTGTCGAGCGCCACGACCTCGTAGCCGGCGCGCGCGAGCGCGATCGTGACGCGGCCCGAGCCGGCCCCGAGCTCCAGGATGCGCCCGCCGTCGGGCAGCCGCATCTTCGCGAGCTCGCGATAGAACTGCACGTCGGCGCGGCGGCGGCGGTACTCGTAGTCATAGAGCGCGGCGTCCGAATAGTGCTCGCGCGAGCCGGCATCTACGAGATCCGCGATCAGGTCGTCTGATAACCGAGCACTCATGTGTTCCGGCTCTGGCCGAAGTCGATACTGCCCAGCCCGAAGTCCGAAGCCCGAGGTCCGAAGCCCGTCACGCCGTTGCTTCGCGTCGCCTGCGTCCACCGCGTCGTCGCCGCCGGCGTTTGCGCGGACGATTCGGATCGTCGTCTTCGTCGTCGCCGTCGCGGCCTTCCGCGATCGCGACCGGCTCGGGCAGTGCGCCCTCGTTGCCGGCGGCGCGCTCGAGCAGCGCGTACAGCAGGACCGCGTCGTCGATGAGCTCGCGGCCACCGGCAAGCTCGGCCTGACCACCGCGCTTGCGCGCCGCCGCCAGCTTGCGCTGCGCCATCAGGATGTAGCGAAGCCGTTCGCTATCGCGCCGGGTGACGTGCAGCTGTGCGATCAGTGGATGGGCGATCTCGTTGATCGCACCGTGCAGCTCGCCGCCGCGCAGCTCGCCGGACGTGATGAACGGCGCGAGCAGAATGCCGAACGCGACCGCATTCGACGGGTCGCGGCCATCGGTGACAGCGACGTCGAGGTGGCTGAGCGCCTCCCACACGAGCGCGCGGCGCTTGCCGACCTCGGTATCGGGCAAGAACGACAGCTTGATCGCGATCGCGTGTGCGGGGCGTGCCGGCGGCTCGTCGGCCCACACCCGATGCCATTCGCGCTCGTCCGCGTCGAGCTCCACCGCGACCTCGACGGCCTCGGGCTCGCCGTTGATCGGCAGCGACCCTTCTTCTTCGTCGGGATCGTCGGGATCGTGCTCGGCCGGATCCTCGTCTTCGTACTCGATGCGTGCGACCGTCGGGCGCGGCGCGGTGTCGGCGATCGGCGGCGCGGTCGTCGGTGCACCCGCACCTTCGAGGAGGCCCGCGAGGTACGGCGATAGGACTGCGAGCACACCGGTCTCGACGAGCAGCTCGAAGGAGCGGCGCGCGGCACCACCACGAAGCAGGCGGTGCATCTCTTCGAGCAGGCGCGGCGGTGCGCACTTGCTGATCTCGCCGCGCCAGCGGAGCAGTGCGCGCCAGGTCGCGGGATCGAAGCCAAACGACAGCCGCGCGGCGAACTTGATCGCGCGCAGCATGCGGACCGGATCTTCCTGGAAGCGGATGTCGGGATCCCCGATCGTGCGGATCAGGCGCGCGTCGAGGTCGGCGAGCCCACCGACGTGATCGATCACTTCTTCGCGCTCGACGTCGTAAAACAGTCCGTTGATCGTGAAGTCGCGGCGGCGCGCGTCCTCGGTTTCGGTACCGAACACGTTGTCGCGGCGGATCAGCAGATCGTGATCGTCTTCGTCGCGCGGGTTCGCGCGGAACGTCGAGGTCTCGATGATCTTCGAGCCGAAGAACACGTGCGCGAGGCGGAAGCGGCGGCCGATGATCCGAGAATTTCGGAACGTCGCTTTGATCTCGTTCGGCGTGGCGCTCGTCGCGACATCGAAATCTTTGGGCGTGCGGCTGACGAGCAGGTCGCGCACGCATCCACCAACCAGATAGGCCTTGTAGCCCGCGCGGGTGAGCTTGCGGACCACGCGATCGGCATCGGGATCGATCGCAGTTCGGTCCAGTGACGGCATCGTAACGATGCAGCCGTACCATGCCGGGCAAACAAGGGGCAACTACGCAGGTCTATTGAGCTACCCCGGTCTTTACCCGAGCCCTGCCGACCGGCGTGATGATATGGACCGATTACGACAACGATTACGAGTCCCGTGCCCGACAAGTTAACCACCGCGATCACGGACTTCGAGACCCTGCACACGCCGGTCGCGATCTTCGAGCTGGACGGCACGTTCGTCGCCATCAACCGCGCCAGCGAGGCGCTGTTGGGGAGGGCCGCCGCCGAGGTGGTCGGCCACAAGACCTGGGAGTTCGCCCCGGGCGTCGAGCACATCTGGGACGAGATGGTCGCGGCCGCCCGGGTCCGCGGCACGTCTCGCGGCACGATCACGCTCGCGACCCCGCACGAGCACCGCCAGATCCATTACATCAACACGCTACGCAGCTACGAAGGCAAGACCTACGTGCTGTCGTACGCGTTCGAGCTGCCATCGGGCGACGCGGCGCTCGAGGCACGGCATCGCGCCGAAGCGCTCGGTCTGGTCGCCGGCGGTATCGCGCACGACTTCAACAACCAGCTCGTCAGCGTGCTCGCCGAGGCTGGTATCGCTCGCGAGAACCCCTCCATCGACGACGAGACGCGCGAGGCGTTCCGCCGCATCGAGGCTGCTGCGCACCGCATGGCACAGCTGACGCGCCAGCTGCTCGCGTACGCCGGGCGCGGCCGGTTCGTCAGCGAGATGCTCGATCCCGATGGTCTCGTCGAGGACATGCGCGAGCCACTCGCGCGTCTGATGCGTCCGGACGCGACGCTCCAGATCACGACCAGCGCGAACCGCGTCGCGCTCGAGGCCGACCGCACGCTGCTCTGCCAGGTGATCCAGAACCTCGTCGTCAACGCGTCCGAGGCGCTCGGCGACGGCGGTGGTTCGATCATCGTCACGACGAGCCATTCAGGCGGCAGCTGGTTTTTCGAGGTGAGCGACAGCGGCATCGGTATGGATCGCCACACCGTGGCGCGCATCTTCGATCCGTTCTTCACGACGAAGCGCGATCGCCACGGCCTCGGGTTGTCGGCTGCGCAAGGCATCGTGCGCCGGCTCGGCGGCGACATCAGCGCCGACAGCACGCCCGGCGGCGGCAGTACGTTGCGCGTCAGCCTGCCCGTGGTGCCCGGTGCCCAGCCGGTGCGCCGACGTACGCCGACCGAGCTGGTCCCGGTGAGCACGCTACGCGACGTCCGCGTCCTCGTCGCCGATGACGAGCCGGGCGTGCTGTCGACGGTGAAGCGGCTGCTCGAGCGGCGCGGCGCGCAGGTCGTGATTGCATCCGATGGGGCGCAGGCGAGAGTGCGACTCGCGCAGGGCATCTATCAGATCGTTCTGTTCGACGTGATGATGCCCGAGCTCACCGGCTACCAGCTGTTGCCGCTCGCGCGCGACCTCCAGCCCAGCGCGAAGGTGATGTTGATGTCGGGCTACACCGAGCACGCGCGCGGTCACGGCGACGAGCCGGATGCGTTCCTCGAGAAGCCGTTCACGGCGAAGGCACTCGACGCTGCGATCGACGCGCTGATCGTGCCGCCGCGCTAGCGGGAGCGCAGCCCGATCTTGCCCCACGGGTCGAAGCTCGGCGGCGTGTTGGTGTCGAGGTGGAGCTCGTTCTCGCCGATCAGTGGCTCGTAGCCGGGCGCGACGACCATCACGGTGTACGTGCCGGGCACCGGCACCAGCTGCTTGAGCCGCACTTCGCCCTGGGCGTTCGTCTTGCCCCATGCGATCGCCTGATCGTCGAGGCGGTTCATGTCGATCGATGACGTGCTGACGCCCGACTTGAGCACCATCACGGTCGCGTCGCGCACTGCCTGTTCGTTGGCATCGTCGATCACCGTCGTGAAGATGCGAATGCCCTCGGCGGCGGCTTCGACCGCGGTCGGGGTCAGCTCGACGTCGGTGTAGCCTTCGCGCGGCGTCCAGCCGGCGGCGGCGTACGCGAGCACGTTGCTCGCAGTCTGCAGCGGACGCACGAGCCCGACCTGCGCCATCTCGACGACGCCACCGCTCGCGGTGACCTTCGTGCGGAATGCCGAAGCGATACCGACGAGCTTGCCCTGATCGTCGATCACCGGGCCACCGGAGTTGCCGTGCGTGATCGAGCCATTCGTCTTGATGAAGTCCTTGCCCTGCGCACCGTCCTCGCCGGTCCAGCCTTCGACCTCGGCGACGCCGAGCTGCAGCCCGCCACCGCCGACATCGGGATAGCCGAGCACCCACAGCCGCTGGCCGATCTTCACGTCGGAGGCCTTCGCCTCGGGCAACGTCGGCCAGATGCCGCTGCTTGTCGGCGTCCAGGTGCGCCCGTCGAGATCCATGTCGCACTTGATGAGTGCGAGATCGAGATCGCGCTGGAGCTTGCTGCGGGTCGGTCGTCCTGCGCACTGCAGCTGTGGCGCGCGGTCGGGTGCGCTGAAGCGGCCGATGATGAACACGTCGTGGAGGCGGCCGTCCTTGTCGTGGATGACGTGATAGTTCGTCAGGATCGAGCCCTCGGCCCCGACGATGACGCCGGAGCCGCCGCCGCGCGCCTTGAGTCTGCCGTCGACGAGATCGGCGACGACGACCATCACCGTCGAGTCGAACGCGCGGCCGACGGGGCTCGGAAATTGGCGCTGGCTCAGGCGGCTCGTTTGCGGCACGAGTGGTAGGCCGGTCTGCGACGGGACGCGCAACGATGGCGACACGACGTCTTCGATCTGGTCGAGCTCGAGCGGCGTGCCATAGATCGTGACGACGTAGAGCTGATCGCGATCGACGGTCGCGAGCTCGACGGCGTGGTCGACGCGCGGCACGTCGCCCTTGTCGACGACATGCGCGTAGCGATAGGCGGTGCGCAACCAGTCGTGGCCTGCGATCGATTTCACCGAGCTGGCATCGAGCGTGTAGAGCTCGCCCCAGCGCGATCGCCGATCGAGCTCGAGGCCGGTAACGATGTTCGACCAGGTCGGCTTCTTGTCGATCAGCACCTCGAGCTTGGCGGTCGAGCCGACCGACGACAGCTCGACGTGATACAGGCCGTCATCCTTCGTCGCAGCGCCGGTCGGATCGCGAACGAGACGCGGTGCGATCGGCGGTACTGGCTCGGGCTTGAGCCACGTCGCCGGGTGGTCGAACGTCAGGCCGCGCTCGCTGAAGTGATCGCTCGGCGGCGTCACCATGCTTGCGTGGATGCGGCCCGCGACGATGATGATCACGAGCGCGAGCAGCAATACGAGGATGTCGTGGCGGTGATAGTGGACGCGAAGCTCGGCGAGGTCGGTGCGCGCGCGTGCACGAAGACGGCCGATCGCCGCGGCCGCGATCGCGACCGGATCGAACTCCTCGTAGACGCCGTCATCCTCGATGCCAGGCTCGGTGCGCGCGCGGATGGCGCCGGGCTCGGTCCTCGCACGCGGCATGCGGCCGTCGCGCGCTGTCGGCACGGGCACCGCGATGTCCTCGTCGGCAAGTGCGGCGAGGATCCGATCGCGCGAGAGGCGAACCGTCGTGATCGGATCGTGGCTCTGCGCCTGCGCCGCCGTGAGCTCGGGCGGAATGCGCATGCTCGGCTGCGACGCGCGCGGATCGATGCTGGCCTTTTGCGCGGCCTTCGCGGCTTCGATCGCAGCACCGGCGGCCGCCGCGGCGGCGATCACCGCGCCGGATTCGCTCTCGATGTCGACCATCTGGCTGACGATGCGTGCGGCCTCGAGCGCTGCCTCTTGGGGCGACGGCAGGATGGGCGGATTGGGGACCAGCGGCGCGGGCGCAGAGCCGATCTCGTCGGCGAGCTGGAAGCCGTCGTCGGGCGCGACCCACGCGACCATCTCTTCGTCGGGCTTGTCGTCGCTTGCGAGCGTGCTCTCGGCGATGTCCTCGGCGGCGACGGCAGAAATGGGGTCAGACCCGGCCGCGGAAATGGGGTCAGACCCCTTTTTCGCTTTGTCGTCGGCCGCCGTTGCAGCGCGGTGCTTGTCGGCGGCGATCACGGACTCGACGGCCTTCTCGGCGGCGGCCTTGGCAGCGGCCTTCTCGGCGGCGGCCTTCGTTGCGGCCTGCTCGGCGGCCTTGCCGGCGGCGTGCTCGGCGGCGACCTTGGCTGCGACCTTCTCGATGGTTGCTTTATCGGCGGCAGCCTTCTTGTCGGCTTCGATCTTGCGCGCCGCCGCCGATAGCGGACGTGCGGGCGGATCCGCGTCGGTCACGATCTTCTGCGCGGCGGTATCCTCCGCCTTCGTCGTGTTGAGGACGCCGGTGTTCTCCTCGACCATCTCGACGGTGATGCCCGGTTGCGAGGGCTGCTCGTCGTCGATCAGCGCGCCGATCGCGGCCGAGATCTCCGCGGTGTGGCTGAGGCGAGGGGCCGGCACCCGCGAGTCCTCGGTGACCGACAGAACGCCGGTATTCTGCTCGGTCATCTCGACGGTGACGACCGGGTTCGATGCTGGTGCTCGCCTCGGTAGATCGAGGGGTCTCGTCGATGGGTCGAGGTCGTCGGCCTTCGGAATGCCGGTCGCCGGCGTCGCCGCGGTACGTGGCGGCAACAGCTCGAACGGCTTCGTACCTGCCTCGTCTCGGATCGGGGTCTTGTCTTCGCGGGTGACCGCGAGTGGCGACGACGGCAGCTCGGGCGACATCGAGATCGGCTGCGTCGCCGGATCGTCCTGGGCAGGCTCGACGGCCGGGCTTTTGTGGCGCGGATACTCCGGCGGACGCGCGAACCGATCGACATTGCGACGCGGAACCTCGACAGGGATCGACGATTGCGAATCCGCCGCGCGCGGCTTCGGATCGACCGCAGTCGTCGCGTCCTTCGTCGGTCGCTTCGGATCGACGGCGGTCCGTTCCTCGTCGGTGACCCGTCGCTTTGGATCGACGTTGGTCTGCTCTTCGTCGCTATGGCCCGACGGCGGCTTACGGCTGTCGGTCACGCGGGTTTGTCCTTGAACGGCGACGACTGCAACAGCTTCTGCGATGCGAACCAGATCACCGCAAACACCGCCATTGCACACGCCGCCGCGTAGCCGACGCCGCGCCACGGGTGCTGCGCAAATCCAACTTGCTGCACCCAGGCTTCGACGACGCTGAATTGTCCATTGAGCAGAGCGGCACCGAGCAAACCGCCCATCAATAGCGCGCCGCGCACGGGTGCGCTGCGCCGCGAAAACTTCGCACGCCCCATCACGTAGCCGAGCGCGCCCGCAAATGATGCGTGGGCCAGCGTCGTGACGACGGCCTGGGCGGCACCCGTGGACAGGTAGACCTGGTGCCCCTGGCCCGAGAGGCGGTGGTAGTTCACCCAGACCGCGAAGCCGGTGCCGCACGCCATCATGTAGACGATGCCGTCCATCGGCTCGTCGAACTCGCGCGACATATAGATCGTGTAGCGAACGACGGCGTACTTGCACATCTCCTGGGTGAGGCCGATGACGAGCACCGCGTAGAGCACGCGATCGAGGGAGAACGCAGACAGGCCTTGCTGCTCGAGCCCGAGCGGCGGCACCGCCTGCGAGAGCACGAAGTCAGCGAGGGGCGCCGCGACGAGCGCGCCGAGGACGCAGACACCGACGACGAGCTGCTTGGGCTCGGGCTCGTGGCGGTCCATCAGGTAGAAGAAGCCGAGCCAGAACATGGCCGGTACGCACGACATGAATGCCGCAAACGCGGGGCCCAGGTGGACGGGCCGATCGAGGCCTGCCACCAGCTCGCCGAGCCAGCAGACCACGACGAAGCCGACCAGGCCGGCAACCAGGAGGAACTTGGTCCCGACCAGCACACGGGCTCGGCGGAGCGACCAGCGCGGTCTCTTCACGTCGAAATTCTACGGCACACGAGGTTGGCGCGCGCGTTCACAGCCCTCTAGAATGCCGCGCGAGTCGTTTCGATGCCAAAAAAGCAGGGTTCCGACGCACAGTTGCTGACAATCCACGAGCTGGCGGTCTATCTCCACCTCGACGAGGCGACCGTTAACAAGCTCGTTGCGGGTGGCAAGATTCCTTCGATCCAGCTCGAACGCCAGTGGCGGTTCAAGAAAGCGGCGATCGACGAGTGGATAGAGCAGCAGCTCGTCGGCGACGACGAGAATTTCACCGACGTACCCGACGGTATGAAGCTGCCGCTCGAGGACCTGCTCCCCGACCAGGCGATCATCACGAACCTCCGTGCGACGACGCCGATCGCGGTGATCGAAGAGCTGGCGGCGCGTGCGTACACGAACGGCTGGCTCGCCGATAAACCGTGGTTTGTCGGTGCTGTCGTCGAGCGCGAGTCGCTGGCATCGACGGCGATGGAGGGCGGCGTGGCGTTCTTGCATACGCGCGCCAAGGACAAGGGCAAGATCGCACGGCCGTTCCTGGTCGTCGGTCGGTCGTGGAGCGGCATCCCGTTCGGCGCCGTGGACGGCAATCCGACCTATCTGTTCTTCCTGATGGGCCTCAAGTACGACCGGCTCCACCTGCCGATCCTCGGCCGGCTCGCGCGTGCGCTACGTAATCCAGCGACGATCGCGAAGCTGCGCTCGATGCAGTCACCCGACCAGATGCGTGCGCTCCTGCTCAAGGAAGACGCCAACGCCCGCGCCGGGCTCGTTCCCGAGTTCCAGGCCGAGGCGTTCAAGCCGAAGCTCGACAGGACGCTCCGGCTTCGTGCGATTCGTCGTCTGCAACAGCAAAAGAAGCCAGAACCGGAACCGCCGCCACCCTCCAAGCGTGGCAAGGCGAAGGCCAAGCCCGCAAAGTGACTGGACGCGCTGCTTTGTTAGCGAGTGCGTGACTTCGGTACGATCGCTTCGGGAGTGGGCTGCTAAGATCTCATTGTGGGACGTACTGCCCTGTACCGCGATCCGGTGCCGTACCGGCCGGCGCGCGCGAACGTGCAGCTCGATCCCGACGCGCTGATCCTGGTGCTACCGGACAGCTGGATCCGGCGGCATCCGCTCGACGGCATGCAGATCACGATCAGCGATGGCTTCGTTTCAGAGCGCAGCGCACGCGGCAGCTCGGAGTCGATCATCACGCGTCACGGCGCGCCGCCGGCACCACCGCGCGTCCTGCGTCGCTTCGTGCGGATGTTGATCCTCGAGCGTGATGGCGAACGCATCGTCGTGATCACGCCGCCCGATCATGGTGCGGTCGCCCCGAACGTCGTGCAGATGCCCGAGGCGCCGAGCGATGCTGCGATCATCGACGAGCTCGCATGGGATGCACTCGCGGAGTGGCTGCTCGGCGGCGGTCGTCTCGCTGCATGCTCGATCGCGGATCTCGCGCGCCTCGCGTGCATCGCGACTCCGCAATTCGCCGGTTTGATCGGTGAAGTCGCGGCGCAACGTGCTCTCGAGCACGTGTGGGCTGCATCTGGACCGCTGCGCGGTGGCGGTGATCTCGATTCGGTATTGCAACCGCTCGTCGACGCAGCGAAGCACTCGTCGCGCGCGTCGGAGGCGCTGGTTTCGGCGCTGTCGCACGCCGCGGGCGCGTCGCGTCGTCGGCGCTGGCGTTAGTGGCGCGACGGATCATCGTGCGGTAGCTTCGCTCGCGAATGCGTCTCGCGATCCTCGCGACTCTCGCTTTGGGGCTGGCCGCGTGCCAGAGCTCGGATGTCTCGCGCGAGCTCGGTGCACGCTGCGATAACTCGAACGACTGCGACGTGCGCTGTCTGTCCGGCGCGGACTGGCCCGGTGGGTTCTGCACGATCGCGTGCGAGACCGATGTCGATTGTCAGGCGGACGCTTCGTGCCTCGAGGAAGAGGGCGGTGTCTGCGCGTTCACGTGCGTCAGCGATGCGGGCTGTCAGTTCCTCGGTCAGGGCTACACCTGCAAAGAACGCGACGCGCGCGGCGGCGCCGGAAAGCGAATGGTATGTCGCGGCGGCTAGCGATCGTGCTGCTCTTCGCGCCCGCTGCCGCAGCGGCGGATGACACAGCAGCGCCCGGTCAAGACTCTGCTACGACCGCGACGGCAGAGACCGGGAACCCGAGCGCACCGGCCGACATGAACGATCAAGCGATCAGCGCCACGCTCGGTGTGGCGTTCGGCGGACGCACGACGCCGGGCGGGCTTGCGGTTGCCGGTCACTACTTCTATCAGCTCAGCGATCACGACTGGTTCGATGGCTCGGCGCAGTTCGTGTTCGGCAGCGGCGGTGCCGAGTGCTTCCGCGATCGCATGAACGACACGATCTGCGATCACGGCCTCGCGGACGGCTACGCGGGTGGCGTCGGCGCCGGGGTCCGCCGCTTCCTACCGGCGCTCGCAAGTGGAGACTTCTGGCCGTTCGCACGCGCAGGTCTCGCCGCTGCAGTCGTCCGCTTCCCCGACGACGAGACGACCGGCATCACGCTCGATGCGCAGCTCGGCGCGGGCATGCGGGTGGCGGTTTCCGAGGCGATCGCGATCACCGCGCAATTCGACTTCGTGCTCGGTCTCGGTCGGTTCAGCAATGGAGTCGGCGGCGAGCCGCAACTCGGCGTGATGGTCACGGCGGGCGCCGAATTCAGGCTATGAGGTGGCTGGCGATCGCAGCGCTGGCGATCGCATGCGGCAAGCCAGCGAAGCCGCGGTCGACGACGACACTCGCGGTCAGCGTCACGGACAACGGAAAGCCGGTCGGCGCGCGCGTGCTGTTGTTCGACGCCCAGAACCAGCCGGTGCACATCGGCACGATCGATCTGTTCGGTCGCCGGCAAGGCGCAGGTGCGTGCTCGATCGCGCCCGGCGTGCTCGGCACGTGGGACGGGTTGATTCTCGCGTACGGCGTCGGCGAAGTGCCGATCGGCCGCGACGCGTGCGTGCCGTCGCCGGCGATCCAGTACGGCCGCTATCACGTGTGGGCGTGGCGCGGCATCGAGTACGAGAAATGGGAAGGCGACGTCGATCTGTCGGCGAATCGCGGCCGCGTCGAGCTGAAGATCGCGCTCGACCGCGCGTGGACACCGCAGGGCACGCTCGCGGCGGATCTCCACGTTCATGCACATGCGTCCGACGACTCGCGCATGCCGAATCCGCAACGCGTGATCGCGCAGGTCGCCGCTGGCATCCAGGTGCTCGCGCTCACCGATCACAACTGGAACGGCGACGTCGACGCCGAGATCCACGACCTCGAGCTCGACGACCAGATCGCGTCGATCGCCGGAAACGAGCTCACCGCGAACGCTCTGCATGTCGGCGTTTACCCGGTTCCGTTCGACCGCAACGTGCCCCGTGGTGGTTCGCCGTCGCACGACAAGGTCGTCCCTGCGTCACCGCAGGAAGTGTTCGCGATCGCGCACAGCTTCACGACCGGACCGATCGTGCAGGTGAACCATCCGCGCTTTCGCGTCAACTCGCTGTACGACACCGTCGGCTGGAACGGCGTGTCGTGGCCGCCGCCATTCCCGCTCGCGTTCGATGCCGTCGAGGTGATCGCCGGCTACAGCGCGTTCAACGTCGACGGCGATCGGCGGCTCGACGACGGCGTGCGCGACTTCTACACGTTCATCGATCACGGCCACCTCATCACCGGCGTCGGCAACAGTGATACGCACGATTTCAACTGGGTGCTCGATGGCACCGCGCGCAACTACGTCTACGTCGACGATCCGCGCGTGTATCCATTCGACGAGCCGGGCTTCATCGCTGCGCTGCGCGCGCGCCGTGTCGTCGCGACGACCGGCCCGTGGCTCGATGTCGAGGCTGCGGTGAAGAAAGACGCCACGCCGACGGTCGGGCCGGGTGGGTGGCTCGTCGCGAACGACGGCGCGATCTGGCTCGACGTGACGCTGCAGCAGGCGCGCTGGGTGAAGACCGAGCGCATCCGCATCACGATCGGCTCACCCGAAGGCCCCAAGCTCGTGCAAACGATCGACGTGCCGCCGAACGTGCGCGAGTTCCGCTGGGCGGGCCGCATCGACGTCGGCGCGCAGGATACGTGGGTTGGCGTCACCGCCGATGGCGACACTGCGATGCCGCTCGAATTCACCGGCACGTACCAGCGCGATAAATGGCAGCACGCAGGCGTCACGCCGATGGCGCTGATTTCCCCGATTCTCGTCGATGCCGATCATGACGGGCGTTGGAAGCGTGGGGACGCTGACGTACCGCTGGGTGTGCGATAGGCGCCGCACGAGCCGTTGCGATACCATTGCTGCGGATGGAAGCGTTCGTTCAGGGCTGGAGCCTCACGATCGCGCTCTGCGGTTTCATCGTGCTGGTGTTCGTTGCCGGTTGGTTGCACGTCCACCGCGAGCTGGCCTGGGTCAAAGCGCTCACCGATCACCTCGGTGACGAGCTCGTCAGCGCCGCGCCCCTGAAGCCGCGCAGCCTCGAGCTCCAAGCGCTGCGCGACGAAGCGCACGCGATCCTCACCGCCAAAGACCCAGCCTGGGCGCAGAAGCAGGTGCGCAGCTGGCAAATGCGCGCGCAACGGCTCGAGCCCGTGCTCGCGTTCTGGGTCGATCTGCTCCGCCAGCTCGGTCTGCTCGGCACCGTGCTCGGCATTGGCCTCTCGCTCATGTACACGGGCAGCGATCTGACAAAGCTGCTCGGTCCGCTCGCGCTCAAGGTGTGGACGACGGTCGCCGGTCTCGCGTGTAGCATCGCGCTGTCCGCGAGCTTCTCGATGAAGCTGACCGCGTGGGTCGACGCTGCCGAGAAGAACCTCGAGGCGTGGGATGCGCGCCGCCACGCCGGCACCGTGAAAGCAGAGGACATGAAGTGAGACGCGCGCGTCGTCACGTGCGCGTGCCGCCGGACCTCACGTCGCTGTTCGACGTGCTGTTCATCGTGATCTTCGCGGCGCTGATCCGCGCTGCGGCCGTCGAGAAAGCGGCCGCGCAAGCGGCGACGCCGAAGCCGGTCGCGCCGGCGCCACCGGTCAAGCTCGCGAACGCGCAGCTGCACGAGAAGGCGCTGGCCGATCTCGGCAAACAGCTCGCGGCGCGGCCGTACGTGGTCGTGCGCGTGAGCGAGCGCGCGATCAAAGCGCTCGAGACTGGCGACAATGTGCAGAAGCTCGACACTCCACTGCTCGAGCACAGC
>DASUFX010000336.1:0-20572 GCA_036274355.1 Kofleriaceae bacterium
GGGGCTGCCGCGTCGGCATCCCCGGCGGGGAGGGTGAAGCGACCGGCGGCGAATTTGATCTTCGCGGCGATCGGTCGCACGCACGCGCGATCGAATAGCTCCTCCAGCAGCGCGGCTGCTTCGTCGAGCCGGCCTTGGCGCACGCGCAGGTCGGCGAGCTGCGAGCGCGCGATCGCGTGGTAGTCGGTCTCGACCGGCGCTGCTTGCATCGCCTTCGCCAGCTCGCGCTCGGCATCGTCCCAGCGCCCCGTCAACATCAGTGCGCTGCCGTAGTGAGCGCGGCAATCTGCGAACATGAATGGCGCGCCGTACTTGTCGATGAACTGCTCGGCACCGCGGCACCATTCGACCATGCGCCGGACATCGGCCATGCGATGGCACGCGTTCACCATCATGCACGTCGTCGGCACGATCGTGCCGAGTCGTTCGTATTCACCGCCGACGATGCCGGCCATCGACTCGTCGATCAGCGCCATGCCGCCGTCGAGATCGCCGTTCACCACCATCGCGTAGCCTTGCACGGCGAGCGCGATGAGCTCGAGGTCGCGATCGTTATGCTTGCGCGCTGCCTCGAGCGCTCGCCCGCCGAGCTCGACCGCACGTGCCGGATCGTCGAGGTCGAGCGCGTTCGCGACCCACAAATACCCGTGCAGCGGGCCGACGTCGTTGCCGAGCAGTCGCGCGGCGCGTGCGAGCCAGCCGCGACTCGCGGTGTCGTTGCCCATCATCTTGCGCTGACTGATGCCGAGCTGGATCGCCGCAAGGGCGGCCATCGGATCGTTCGTGCGCCGCAGTAGCGCGTACGCGGCTTCCTGCTGCTCGATGCAGCCGCGGCAATCGCCGAGCCACTGCAGCGCTTCGGCAAGCCCGAGCCGGATCATGCCGGAGTCGCGCGCGGCGAGCGCTTCGGTGAACGCGGCCTTCGCGTCAGCCCAGCGTCCTTCCGCGAGCGCCTTCTGGCCGCGTGCGCCTGCATCGTCGTGGACGTCCGGGCGCGGCGTCTCGACGAGGCCGGTCTCGGCGGTGGCCATCGACTGCTGTGCGAGCACGTCGGGGCCGAGTGCGTCGTGCACCGCGGCGGCATCGCGTGGCCGCTTCGCCGGATCCTTCGCGAGCATGCGCGCGACGAGCTCGTCGAGCGCTAGCGGCGTACCGGGTGCGAACGTGCGGACGCGCGGCGCTTCGGTCGGCGCGGCAAGGCGTGCGACGAGCTCGGCGACCGTGCGGGCCGGAAATGGGCAGCGTCCGGTCAGGCAGTGGAACATCACGGCACCGAGCGCGAACACATCGGCGCGCACGTCGATGTCGCTCTTCCCACTCGCCTGCTCGGGGGCCATGTACAGCGGCGTGCCGATCATCATGCCGGTCTGCGTGAGCGGTGCGATGTCGGCGAGCCGCGCGATGCCGAAGTCGAGCAGCTTGACGCGGTCGGGCTGATTGTCGACGAGCATCAAGTTCGACGGCTTGATGTCGCGGTGGATGATGCCGCGCTGATGCGCGAGCGCGAGTGCAGCCGCCGCTTGGCGGGCGACCGCGACGGTCTCTGCCGCCGACAGCGTGCCGACCGAGAGCCGCGTCGAGAGATCTTCGCCCTCGAGCCATTCCATGGCGAGGTAGAGCGCACCGTCGTTTGTCTTGCCGTGCGTGACGTAGCCGACGATGTTCGGGTGCCGCAGCTCGGCGAGCACGGTCACTTCGCGCTCGAAGCGCTCGTTCGTTGCGCGATCAGTTCCACGCACGACCTTGAGCGCAGCTGCGCCAGAGGTGTCGCGATCGAGCGCGCGATAGACGACGCCCATACCGCCGGCGCCGACGTGCCTCTCGACTTCGAATCGGCCCGCGATAACGTCCCCGACGTTTACCAGCACATGACTAGCAAACCACGGGGAGCGCTACTGCGTCAGCTCAGTTCTCGACAAACGCCTTGAGGCGCTTGCTACGCGACGGATGACGCAGCTTGCGCAGCGCCTTCGCTTCGATCTGGCGGATGCGCTCGCGGGTGACTTCGAAGTCCTGACCGACTTCCTCGAGCGTGTGGTCGCTCTTCTCACCGATGCCGAAGCGCATGCGGAGGACCTTCTCCTCGCGCGGTGTGAGCGTCGCGAGCACCTTGCGGGTCTGATCCGCGAGGTTGACGCTGATGACGCTCTCGCTCGGCGAGATGATGCTCTTGTCCTCGATGAAGTCGCCGAGGTGGGAGTCTTCCTCCTCACCGATCGGCGTCTCGAGCGAGATCGGCTCCTTCGCGATCTTGAGGACCTTGCGGACCTTGTCGAGCGGCAGCTCCATGCGCTCGGCGATCTCTTCCGGGGTCGGCTCGCGGCCGAGCTCCTGGACGAGGTAGCGCGTCGTGCGGACGAGCTTGTTGATCGTCTCGATCATGTGGACCGGGATGCGGATCGTGCGCGCCTGGTCGGCGATCGCACGGGTGATCGCCTGGCGGATCCACCACGTCGCGTACGTCGAGAACTTGTAGCCGCGCTTGTACTCGAACTTGTCGACGGCCTTCATCAGGCCGATGTTGCCTTCCTGGATCAGGTCGAGGAACTGCAGGCCGCGGTTCGTGTACTTCTTCGCGATCGACACGACGAGGCGAAGGTTCGCTTCGACGAGCTCGCTCTTCGCGCGATCCGCCATCCGCTCGCCCTCGTGGAGGTCGCGGAACGTCGAGCGCAAATCGGGCGCCGTGGCGCGGGCCTCGAGCTCGATGCCGCCGACCTTGCGCATCGCCGTCTTGATCTGCTCTTCCATCTCCTCGAAGTCGGCGACGGTGAGCATCGTCTTCTTGCCGACGGCGCGGGCGCGCGTCGGGTTCGCGCGCATCTCGCGCAGCGTCTTGCGAATCTCGCTGCCGCTCATGCCGGCGCGGCGCTCGCACTCTTTGACTTCGGCCTCGGCCTTGTCGAGCTTGACGATGATGTTCTTGAGCTGCGCGACGATGCGATCGACCGTCGGCTTGTTGAGGCGCAGATCGCTGAGCTCTTCGAACATCTGAGCGCGATTGGCCTTGGTCGCTTCCTTGACCTTCTTCTTCTTGCCCTCGGTCGAGCCCTTCTCGTCGAGCTTCTCCTCAAGCTTCTCGGTGTCGCGCTGGAGGCGCTTGACCTTGTCGATGATCTTGCAGACGCGGTCGACGTAGAACTGCTCGTTGAACTCGGCCTCGTCCTCGTCGATGTCCTTGACGACATCCTTGACGCGGATCTTGCCGTGGCGCAGGCGATCGCCGATCGCGATCAGCTCTTCGACGGCGACCGAGCTGTTGAGCACGGCCTGGAGCATCTTGCGCTCGCCGTCCTCGATGCGCTTCGCGATCTCGACTTCGCCTTCACGCGTGAGCAGCGAGACCGAGCCCATCTTGCGCAGGTACATGCGGACGGGATCGCTGGTGCGCGAGTACGCGTACTCCTCGTCCTCGTCGACTTCGCCTTCTTCTTTTTCTTTTTCGATGTCGAGGCCCTTCGGGGCCGGATCGACGATGTCGGGACGGCGCGGACCCGTGCCGTCGACGACCTCGATGCCGTGATCACCGAGCGCCGAGAGCCAGCTGTCGATCTGATCGGTCGACACCACGTCTTCGGGCATCGCGTCATTGACCTCGTCGTACGTGACGAAGCCCTTCTGCTTGCCGAGCTCGATCAGCTTGTCCTTCGCGCTCGTAACCGCGTTGGCGTTGCCGGCACCACGGCCCTTCTTGGTGGCGCGCGTCTCGGCTTCGAGCGCAGCGGCATCGGCATCTGCCGACGAGCTGCGACGCGGGCCGCGATCGCCCGCCTCCTCGTCGTCGTCGTCGAACTCATCGGTCGCGCCGGGGACCGCGTCGTCGTCCATGTCGACGAGGTCTTCGGGGCGCGGACCCTTGCTCTTGCCCGGGCCCGCCGCAGCAGCGCCCTTCTTGCCGGCCTTCGCAGCCGGTGGCGCGAAGTCGTCGTCCTCGTCGTCGTCGCCGTCGAAGCCATCGCCGTCTTCATCGCGCGGCGCGGAGACCTTGCCGCCCTTCGCGGGAGCCTTCGCCGCCTTCGGCGCGGCCGCCGGCTTCGCCTTTGGCGCAGCAACCGGCGCGACCGCCTTCTTGGACTTCTCGTCCTTGGCGTCCTTCGCCTCTTTCTTGTCGTCCTTCTTGGCAGGCGCTGCCTTCCCCTTGTCCTTGGCGGGCGGAGCCTTCGGAGCGGGCTTACTAATCTTCTTCGCTGGGGTACGTGCCATCGTTACTCTGCCTGCTTTCGGTTGGACGCGAGCTTCTCGATCTCAGCCTTGAGTTGTTCGACCAACTCAGGGTCTCGTTTAGCTTGAGCTACGGCTAGCTGCGCTCTGAGACGCACTAGCTCTGGATCACTGCCACCACGCTTCGCATCGACGAGAGACTTGAGCAGTCCCTCGTTCGCGAGCATCGTCTGCTTCTGTTCCAGCGAAGCGATCAACGCGAGCAGCTGTGCTCGCGGATCTTTGCTTTCGGAATACGTTCCGGACAGCACTTGCTTGGCGCTCGGCGGGGGAAGTTGCACGGGGGCAAGCTCCAGGAAGGACTGTCCCGCCCGGGCCGCGGAATACATGGAACGAACCCGTTCGTCCGTCAAGAGCCAAAAAGCCTTGTCTGCCTCCGGGCTTGCGATCAGTGAAGGGTGGTCTGCGAGTAGGGAAATCAGCTCGATCTCGAGGGCGGGCGGCGGGCCGAGAGTTTTCGCGGGATTCGCGCGTTGCGTCTCGTCGGAACCCGGACCCCGGCCGTCTCGCGCATCAGGTGCGCCGCCATAGCCCGCCGGGGCATTCGGGTGGCCGCCCGGGGCGTTCGGGTGACTTGCCGCACGCCCTCGCTCGTCGGTGCGGGCGCCGCCCGACCGGGAACCGGACGCGCGGCCGACGGCCGTCCGCACCACGGACGTGTCGACCTCGAGCGCCTTCGCGAGCGTGTCGATCACGAGGTCGCGCTTGATCGGATTCTCGATGTGCGTCGCGAGCCGCGCTGCATCCTCGAGCGCACGGGTCTTGGCGTCGGCGTTCGCGCGCGCCTTGCCCCAGACCTCGAAGCAGAAGAACTCGATACCGCCTTGCGCGCGATCGATCGCTTCGCGGAGCTGCTCGGCGCCACCGGACGCGACGAGGCTGTCGGGATCGACGCCGCCCGCGAGCACACCGCCGCCTCCCGACTTCGCATTACCGGGCCGATGCGCGACGAGCACCTCGACGTCCGCCTCCACGCACAGCTGCAACGCGTGCATCGTGGCTTTGTAGCCCGCCTTGTCGCCGTCGTAGAGCAGCACGATTCGCTCGGCGAGACGCTTGAGCGTCAGCACCTGCTCGATCGTGAGCGCCGTCCCCAGCGGCGCGACGACATCGGAGAATCCAGCCTGGTGGAGCGAAATGACGTCGAAGTTTCCTTCAACCAGCACCGCGCGCCCATTTTTTTGCATGCCTTCGCGCGCCTGCGCGAGCCCGAATAGCAGCTGGCTCTTCTTGTAGACCGGGCTTTCGGGGCTGTTGATGTATTTGGGCGGCTCGCTGCCGTCGGGGGCGACCGGTGGCTTGCCGATCACGCGCGCCGAGAATCCGGCGACTTCGTTGCCGACCTTGATCACCGGACACACGAGGCGATCGCGATAGCGATCGTAGTAACCGCCGGCGCGCGGCTGCCGTGCGACGAGCCCGAGCTTCGTCGCGAGCTCCATGTCGCAGCCCTTGGCCTTCAGGTAGTCGGCGAGCGCGTGCCAATCCGGCGGCGCATAGCCGAGCTGGAACTTCTCGCTGATCTCGGCGCCGACGCCGCGCTTCGCGAGGTACGCCCGCCCCGGCTCGCCGCGCTTGCCGGAGTCTGTCGACGCGAGGACCTCGCGGAAGAACTGTGTCGCGTGCTTGTTGATGTCGAGCATCGCGACCTTCTCGCCGCGTGCGCGCCGCAATTCCGGCGACTCGTCGACCTTGGGCACCGCGACGCCGAACCGCGCACCGAGTTGCTCGGCCGCCTCGACGAAGCTCTTGCCCTCGAGCTCCATCACGAACGTGAACACGTCGCCGTGCTTCTGGCAGCCGAAGCAGTGATAGAAGCCCTTGTCAGCGGAGACGTTGAACGACGGCGTCTTCTCGCCGTGGAATGGACACAGACCCTTCCAGTTGCGACCCGCTTTCTTGAGCTGAACGTGCTGGCCGATCACCGCGACGATGTCTGCGCGACTGCGGATCTCGTTGATGATCTCGTCGGCAATCATGTCCAGCAGCGCTCCCCCGAGCGCAGTCTCCGCACCATGACCGATCCGTCCTTCGTTGACCAGGTCGCCGGACTACTTCGCCGGCGTGGTCTCCACGATCTCGGCCTTCGGGCGCGATGCGTCGACGAGGGCGTAGATCACGAAGACCAGGGTCAGGGCGATCCACAGCCCGAGCAGGGTCTGGATCGCGCGCGTGGTGCCGGCCGCGAGCTTGGGACCGTGATCCTCTTCACCGAGGTCATGGCGGTGCTTCTTGCGAGCCGTACCCGGGTGTTCAGCCATAACGACCGGACGTTGCCGTACGTGTCTGACATCGTCAAGCCAGCCCCGCGTCACATCGGGTGGACCGCTTTCACCGACCTGATCGCGGCCGGTTAGCGGCTGGCATCGCGGATCAGCCGCGCGAACGCAGCGCCGGCGGCGAACGCGACCGACTCGATGCCGCCGATCGGCGCACCGGCCTCGGTACTCGCGGCGATCAGCGCCATCACCTGGTCGGCGATCGCGATCGGCAAAACGACGAGATCGCCGAGCGGCTCGCCGAGCGAGCGCATCAACGCTTCGTCGATCGCAGTCAGGTCGGCAAACCCGCTGCGCGCGACGGCGTTGTTCGCGATCACGCCCGGCAGAAGACCCGGCTGGTCGAGCGGCACGGCGATCTCCGGCGAGGTCGCGCTCGTGCGCGAGAAGTGGCCCCAACTCGTCGCCACCTCGCCGCGGATCACGAGCAGCACCGCTGCTTCGCACGCCGGCACGAAGCGCTGCAGCGTCTCGATGACGAGCTCGGCGACGCGATCGCGGTTGCCCGCGCGCTTGATCGCACGCACTCCCTCGACGAACGTCTGCGCGGCGGGCTTCGCCTCGGTGACCGCCATGCGCTTGATCGACATGCGAGCGAGCGCGGCGCCCGTCACGACCGACGCGGGTGCGGGCGTCTGCGGCCCAGGCGGCGCGTCGGCGAGCGTGCGCACGTAGGTTCGCCGATCGCGGCCGGCAACGGGCGGCTCCGGTGGCTCGACGGCCATCGCCTGAGCGACCGCGTCGTCGATCAGCTGCATCAGCGCGTCGGAGTCGTCGACGCTCGCGGGTGGCGGGGCTTCCATCACCGCGGTCGTCGCGTGCGCGATGCCCTGCGGCACACCACTCGTCGCGCGCTCGATCTCCGGCGGCACCGTGAGGTCGTCGGCGCTCGCGCGGCCCGTCGGGTGCGCGCTGTCGTCTACAGCGATCGGGACCGCGACCTCGACGTCGCTGTCGACCGGAACCGGCACGTTCTCGAACTGCGGGAACGGCGTGATCGTCGGGCCCTTCGTGCGCAGGAAGCGGGCAGGGCGCTTGATTCCGTAGACGCGCTCGAGGTGGTAGCGAACGCGCATCTCGGCGGCGACGGTGACGAGGATGTTCTCGCGCCCGCACAGAAACGCGTCCGCGAGCTCGGCGAGCGCGTCAGCCGGCAATGGATCGAGAACGGCGATCGCGATCTGCTTCTTCGGGCCGACGTGGCGCAGCGGCACCACCGACCACTGCTTTGCGAGCTCCGGCGTCAGTCGCTCCTGGAGCTCGCGATCGGCTTTCTCGAAGTGATGCGAGAGCGCAGCCGGCACGCGATGCTGACGGCCGAGCGCACGCGAGATGCGATCGAGATCGAGGAGGCCTAGCTCGATCAGGTTCGTACCGAGCCGGCCACCCCACAACACCTGCGCCCGCAGCGCGCGGTCGATCTGTTCCTGATCGAGTAGGCGTGCCGCAGCGAGGTGCTCGCCCAGTCGGACCATGGACCTTTGTACTTACTACGCGACGGTGACGTCTTTGCAGAGATAGACGTCCTGAATCGCCTGGAGCAGCTCGACGCCTTCCTTGAACGGACGCTGGAACGCCTTGCGGCCCGCGATCAGGCCCATGCCACCGGCGCGCTTGTTGATCACCGCGGTGGTGACCGCCTCGCGCAGATCGCTCTCGCCCGTCGACGCGCCGCCCGAGTTGATGAGACCGATGCGGCCCATGTAGCAGTTCGCGACCTGGTAACGCGTGAGGTCGATCGGGTTGTCGCTCGTCAGCTCGGAGTAAACCTTCTTGTGCGTCTTGCCGAAGCCCTTGAGCGCGGGATCGTTGTAGCCGCCGTTCAGCTCGGGGAGCTTCTGCTTGATGATGTCGGCCTGGATCGTGACGCCGAGGTGGTTCGCTTGACCGGTGAGGTCCGCCGACAAGCTGTGATCACCTTGCGACGTCTTGAACGCGCTGTTGCGGACGTAGCACCAGAGGACCGTGAACAACCCGAGCTCGTGCGCATGTGCGAACGCTTCTGAGATCTCGTGCAGCTGGCGGCGCGATTCCGGCGCGCCCCAGTACACCGTCGCGCCAACGCCTTGCGCGCCCATGTCGAAGCACTGCTTCACGTTGCCGAACAGCGTCTGGTCGTGCGTGTTCGGATAGCTCAACAGCTCGTTGTGGTTGATCTTGACGATGAACGGGATCCGATGCGCGTACTTGCGCGCCATCATGCCGAGCACGCCGAACGTCGACGCGACGGCGCTGCAGCCGCCCTCGATGGCGAGCCGGATGATGTGCTCGGGATCGAACATCTGCGGGTTCGGCGCGAACGACGCGCCGGCCGAGTGCTCGATGCCCTGGTCGACCGGAAGGATCGACAGATAACCGGTGCCCGCGAGTCGGCCGTGATCGAACATCTGCTGCATCGCACCGAGGACGCGCGGCGTGCGGTCCGATGTGCTGAAGATCTCGTCGATGTAGCGCGGCGACGGCAGTGTGAGCGATGACGCAGGAATCGTCTTGCTCTGGTGCTCGAGCAGCGAGGCCTTGTCGCCGAGAATCTCCCGGATGTTGCGGATGTCCATGCACAGTGTTTAGCGCCACATCGGAAATGGTTGCAATCGGGGGCGGTCGCCCGATACATACGGACACCGGGAGTTAGCCAAATGCGCCTACCTATTCTTTTCACGCTTCCCTCACTGTTGCTTTTTGCATCATGCGGCGGCGACGACGGGTCTACGACGCCCGACGCAGCCGGCATGGACATCGGCTTCAACCTGCCGACCGTCACCCTCAAGGCGAACCACGAGGTTGCCGACGATCAGTGGGAGGAGATCGGCGACGCCGACCTCAGCTGCCTGAACACGGCGTCGGCCGACATGGCGACGTCGGTGTCGGTCACGATGAACGCCGTCGTCAAAGACTTCCAGAGCGGTAACGCCGTTCCGGGCGCCAAAGTCACCGCGTTCAAGGACGTGGACTACATGAACCCGTTCCAGGCGGAAGTCACCGCCGACACGAACGCCGAGCTCATGGTCACGATCCCGACCGGCGTGAAGCGCTTCGGCTACCGGATGACGGGCTCGACGTCGCTGCCGACGTTCCTGCTCAACCAGACGGTGAAGCCCGACGTCGCGGTGCAGCCCGAGGGCACCTGCACGCCGGCGCCGTGCCGCGAGAAGATCCAGAGCGTGTCGAACGCGACCGCCGCGACGCTGCCCGCGCTGATCGGCCAGACGCGTACGGTCGGCA
Organism: Kofleriaceae bacterium; assembly: GCA_036274355.1. Classification (GTDB taxonomy): domain Bacteria; phylum Myxococcota_A; class Polyangia; order Haliangiales; family Haliangiaceae; genus JABFXX01. The sequence goes on from DASUFX010000336.1 coordinate 9,723, forward strand.
CCGGCGTCGTCGCGGGCGCGCTGCGCGACTGCCAGCGCCGCGAGATCTCCGGCTTCATCGCGACGATCTCGTCGGTGTCGGCGATGCACGAGACGATCATGGGAGCGGATAGCTACTACTTCGACTCAGCGGTTGGCTTGCCCGTGCACCACAACCGCCAGGCGTTTGCCTCGGGTGACGGCCTGTTCATGATCATCGAGGTCCCGTCGACGAACCCGACCGGTTACGTCCAGATGTGGGGCTTCCCGACCGAGGACGACAAGGCGATGGGCCAGGCCGGCCTCAAGCTGATTGCCGAGCTGAAGGTTCCGGTGCTCGCGGACACCGTGATCACCGGTTCGTACGAGCCGCTGCGCCAGTAATCGATTAACGTAGCGCAGCAGTGTCTGCGCCGGCGGCTTCTCCCGAGGTGACCTCGTCGCCCGACCTGCGCGCGGGGCGCCACGCGCTCTATACGTACGTCGCCGTGGCCGTCCTGGTTGCCGGCCTCGTACGGATCAACATCACGCTGCCGGCGATCGGTCATCTCGGCAGCGCGCTGGTCTCGGTGTTGTTCCTGTACGCGCCGATGATCGTGCTGGGCCGGCGCAAGGAAGACCTGATCGACTACGGCTTCAAAGCCGAGCCGATCAAGCGCGGCCTGCTCACTGCCGCTGCAGCGATCGCGATCGTCTTTCCGATCTTCGTCGTCGGTTACTTCGTCTTCTACGAGGTCGCCTGTCATAGCAAGCTCCTCGCGCACCTGGTGCCGCACGGCATGTGCGCCCAGTACGGCGGCATGCGCGCGCTCCACGTGCCGACGCCGACGTGGTCGCTCGGCGAGTTCTGTCTCGTGCAGCTGCTCGTCGTCGCACTGCCCGAAGAGCTGTTCTTTCGCGGCTTCTTGCTCGGTCTGCTCGAGAAGCGGTTTCCGCCGAAGCGCCGCATCCTCGGCGGCGGCGTTGGGCTTGCGCTCGTGCTGTCGTCGCTCGCGTTCGCGATCATTCACATTCCCAAGGACGGCGACCCGCGCGTGCTCGCGACGTTCTTCCCGGGCCTGTTGTTCGGCTGGATGCGCTCGGCGACCGGGTCGATTTTGGCCTCGACCGTGACGCACGGCTGCTCGAACATTCTGATTCAGCTGCTAGTCCTAGCGGTGAAGCGATGACCGTCGCCGCATTCTTCGACATGGACAACACGCTGCTCACCGTCGACACCGGCGTGAGCTACACGCGCTGGCTCTATCGGCGCGGCGAGCTGTCGCGCCGGATGCTCGCGAAGGCGCTCTACTGGTCGACGCTGTACAAGCTCGCGGTGCTCGACATGGAGACGGTGTTCACGAAGCTGTGTCTCGGGCTCGAGGGCGACTCCGAGGCCGACATGATCGCGAAGTGCGACATCTGGTACCGCGAGCACATCGCGCCGTTCGTCGCGCCTGCTGCCCGCGTCGCGCTCGAGCATCACCGCCAGCTCGGCCACGCAGTCGTGCTCGCGACCGGCTCGACGGTGTACGCGGCACGCCCGGTCGCAGCCGGCATCGGCATCGACCACGTGCTCGCAACCGAGCTCGAAGTCGACGGCGACACGTTCACCGGTCGGCCGCGCGCGCTGTGCTTTGGTCATCACAAGGTGAAGCTCGCCGAGCAGTGGGCGGCGTCACACGGCATCGACCTCGCCAGGAGTTACTTCTACTCCGACAGCTTCAACGACCGGCCGATGCTCGAGCGGGTCGGCCACGCGATCGCGATCAACCCCGACGCCCGGCTGTCTCGGCTTGCAAAGCAGCGCGGCTGGCCGATGATGAGGTGGAGCTGATGCGAACCCTACTGACACTCGTGATCGTTGCACTCATCTGCGGCGTCGCCGGCGCGGACGTCTACAAGAGCAAGGCGGGCCGGGTCTCGATCGAGGTTCCGAAGAAGTGGTCCGTGATGGCGCAGGACGACCTCGTGCGCGGCGCGTCGCCGAATAACGAGGTCGCAGTCGTCATGTGGATCGTCGACTCGGCCGAGGTCAAAGATGCGCTGAAGAAGCTCGAGGGTGAGCTGTACTCGGCGATCCAGGGCCTGCGGTGGATCGACAAGACGAAGAAGCTGAAGGTGAACAAGATTGCCGGCACCTGGGTCGAGGGCGTCGGCGTGTCGAGCCGCTCGACGCAGCTCGACGTCATCGCGTTCGTGGCGGCGACGCCGACGAAGAAGGGCGTCATCGTGCTCGCGGTGGTGGATCATGACAAATACGAGGCGAATCGATCGGCGATTCAGTCGATTTTCGGAACGCTAAAGACGACGAAGTGATCTCGGCGCCGACGAGCCCGCGCGGAAAGATTTCGGGATCCATCGTCGGACCGATCATGTAAGGTGAGCGCGTCTATGGGTGACTTTGCTCTGCGTGGCCTCGCAGCGATTCCTGCGGTGCGCCGGCTCATCGAGCTCGCGCTCGACGAGGATCTCGGCCGCGGCGATGTGACATCGCAGGTCACTCTAGGCAACGAAGGTCGCCGCGTCGTTGCCGACATGAACGCGCGCGAACCGATCGTCGCGTTCGGCGTCGACGTCGCGGCCGCGGTGTTCTCGCTCGTCGATCCGCGCATCGAGGTCGAGGTGCTCGCGCCCGATGGCACGCGCGTCGACAAGGGCGGGCTCATTGTCACGGTCACCGGTCCTGCGCACAACGTGCTCGCGGCCGAGCGCACCGCGCTCAATTTCATCCAGCGCCTCTCCGGCGTCGCGACACTGTCGAAGCGCTACGCCGATCACGTTGCGGGCACGAAGGCGAAAGTCGTCGATACGCGCAAGACCACGCCCGGCTATCGCGTGCTCGAGAAGGCGGCGGTGCTCGCCGGTGGCTGCGCGAACCATCGCTTCGATCTCGGCTCGGGCATCTTGATCAAGGACAACCACATCGCGGCGGCCGGTTCGGTGCGCGCTGCGGTCGAAGCGGCGAAGGCGCGTGCGCCTCACCCGCTACGAGTAGAAGTCGAGGTCACGAACCTCGGCGAGCTCGACGAAGCGCTCGCGGCGGGCGCCGAGATCGTGCTCCTCGACAACATGACGCCGTCGCAAGTCGAAGTTGCTGCAGCGCGCGCGCATGGTCGCGGCGTGCTGGTGGAAGTATCGGGGGGCATCACGCTCGCGACGATCGCGGACTACGCGCGCGCCGGAGCAGATTTGATCTCCGTCGGCGCGCTGACGCACTCGGCGCCTGCGGTCGATATCGGATTGGATGTGCGCACATGACCTTTGAAGCGCTGCATCTCAAAGCGCGCTGGCTGGGGTGCCAGCGCATCGTGCTCGACTCGTGCGGCTCGACGAACGACGAGGCCGCGCGGCTCGCACGCGCCGGCGCGAAGCACGGCACGATCGTGATCGCCGAACGCCAGAAGAGTGGGCGAGGGCGCGACGGTCGCACGTGGGAGTCGCCGCCCGGCGGTCTGTACATGAGCGCGGTCGTGCGCCCACCGATTCCTGTCGCTGACGTGCCGCCGATGACGCTCGCGATCGGCATCGGCCTCTGCGAAGCAGCGCGTACGACGGGTGCGGCCGCGGTGCTCAAGTGGCCCAACGATCTGCTGGTGCGTCATCGCAAGCTCGCCGGTGTGCTTGTCGAGGCGCAGAGCCAGGCCAATCGGCTCGAAGCGGTGATCATCGGCATCGGTGTCAACGTGGGCGGCGAATTGCCCGAGCCTGTCGCCGAGTCAGGCATCACGCTCGCGGAAGCTGCCGGCACGACGATCGATCGCGACGCGTTCATCGAGACCTTGCTCGCGCACGTCGAGCGCTGGGTCGATCAATACGTGTCGGTCGGCATCGAGCCGATCATTCCGGCGTGGCAAGCGCGCATGGCGGTCGGCCTTGCTGCGCGCGCGACGGTCGATGGTGCATCGCTCACCGGTTGCGTAGCCGGGTTGGACGCAGATGGCGCTCTGTTATTGCGTGACGAAGATGGCAATGTGCATCGCGTCCGTTCGGGCGATGTCGAAGTGTTGCGCGCTGCTTGCTAACTCTGCATGCCGCGGCACCGAGCCGTGTCGCCGTGCTACCACCTAGGCATGCGTAACCTGCTCGTGTTCGGTGGCCTCGCTGTGGTCGCGCTCTGCGTCGGCCTGTGGCTGCTCTTGCACAAAGGCGATGACGCATCGGCCGAGACCGGCACGACGCAAGGCTCACAGGCCGTCGTCGCGCCGCCGCATACGAGCGGCACACCCAGCGTGACGAGCGCCCCGCCCGGCGAGCATCCTGCACTCCCGACCGTGGGCTCGGGCGAAAATCCGCGCGACTACGTCGTCGGTGACATTCGCGTTCGCGATCATCGCGCAGGCGACAACAAGCCCCTCGACATTCCACCGAACGTGCACCCTCCGGAGGGACCGGCGATTCCATCCGAGCTCACGCACGCCGTTGCACAAAAAGTGAAAGCCGTGATGATCGACTGCGTCGCGAGCCTGCCGCAGGACGCGCGAGGCGAAAAGCCGCGACTCGAGGGTCAGATCGAGATCTCGATCAAGGATCATAAGGTCCGGATCGAGAAGTCGACGATGCAGCTGCGCAACGTTAGCGGCGAATCGGTCGAACCAACTCGACAATGCATCGAGTCGAAATCCGTTGGCATCGAGAATTCCGCGCCAGATCAAAGCGACCTCGCGAGTTATCCGATCAACATCTCGTTCGCGATTCCGTGACGATCCAGTGACGTTGCGACTGCGGCTGCGAAAAGCGCCGAGCAATGCGTCATGAAGTGTCACCTTGCCCCGTCGCCAACGCGTAGTAGATGCGTGTTAGACCCGGGCTCGAGAACGGTTGATGACCCCCACCTCGGTATGTATAGTCCCGCGCCTCATGAGTCGGACCTCTGTCCGCGCAGTGCGCTTGCTGGGAATGGTCACGTTACTCGTGGCCATCACATCGACGCTGGGATGTGAGCAGCTCGACGGCCGCAATCGCAATAAGAAGGGCAATCGCTACTTCCGCGAGATGAAGTTTATCGACGCGGTGGCGGAGTACGAGAAGGCGCTGAAGACGGTAGATGACCCGATCATCCACTACAACGTCGCGCTCGCGTACTCGAAGATCTTCAAGCCGGGCATGGAGACCGACCAGGAGCTCCTGCTTGGTGAGAAGGGCAGCTTCGTCTGCGATCAAGTTCCGCAGGTGAAGTTCGTCTCCAAGCAAGTGTGCGTGAAGCCGGGCGATCGCCGCTACGACGCCTGCGACGCGAAGAACGTCTGCGCATCGAGCTACACGTGCAAACAGACCGAGCTGTGCGCGATCGGCAACAACGCGATTGCCGACATGACCGCGCAGCACTTCGGCGTGTGGATCAAGGTGCACCCGAAGGACGCAGAGACGCGCGGCCTGATGACGCAAGTCTGGATGGACTCGGGCCAGTACAAGAAAGCGCTCGATTACTGGCAGTCGCTGCTGAGCGACAAGCCGAACGACACCGAGATCATGGGCGCGCTCGCCGGCATCAACTTGAAAGCTGGCGACTGGCGCAAATCGATCGAGTGGTACACGAAGGTCGCCGAGCTCTCGAAGGAAGAGTCGGCCAAGGTCGCTGCCTACCAGTTCATCGGCAACGTCGCGTGGTCCAAGCTCAACTCCAAGACGCTCACCACGGCGGACAGCGTCGAGCTCGCGGATCGCGGCATTGGCGCGCTGCAGAAGGCCGCCGAGATCCAGCCGAAGAACCCCAAGCTCTTCGGCCTGATGGGCTCCATCTTCAACTTCCGCTCGCTGGCCATGGGCGCCTCGTGGGCAGCCGGCCTCGATCGCGCAACTGCGCAAGATCTTCAGATCGTCTCGCGCGTTCTTAGCGATGAGGCGAAGAAGGCTCAAGGTCTACCCGTGACTCCGACCCCGGCGCCCGCACCCGCACCGAGTCCCGCGCCAAGCGGAAGCGCCGCTCCTGCAACCCCTAGCCCGGCCAAGACCGGCGGCTGATTCGCCCAGAAGGAGAGTAGCTGCCGATGTTCGCTAATTACGCCGCCGCAAAGAACCGCAAGCTGCCGAAGTGGGCCGGACCCCTTCTGGTCGGCGCAGTCATCTTCCACATCGGACTGTTCGTCACGATGTGGATCAAGTCGATCTGGGACATCGAGCTCCTCGAGCGTCCCAAGACGACGATCGATCTCGCTGTCGCTCCGCCGCCACCTCCTCCGCCTCCGCCGCCTCCGGGTGGTGCGAAGCCGCAGGAAGTCCGGATCGAGCCGAAGAAGATCAAGGTCAAGGACATCGTCCAGCCGGTCAAGATCGAGAAGCAGGTCGCTCAGGTCCAGGACACCGGTCCCGCCGGCGTCGAAGGTGGTGTCGAGGGCGGCGTCGAGGGTGGTGTTGTCGGTGGCGATCTCAACGGCGTGATGGGCGCGCCGCCTCCGCCTCCGCCGCCTCCGCCTCCTGCACCGCCGCAGAACGTGCCGCCGACGCTCCTCGAAGGCTCGCGTATCGCGGGCGAGAAGATGATCAGCCCCGACGACGTGACCAAGACCGAGATCCAACGCTCGGGCAAGGACCGCATCATCGGCAGCTTCAAGCTGTGTCTCACCGTCACCGGTGCGATCAGCAACGTGAACATGCTGAAGTCGACGGGCTTCCCCGCGTACGACGGCAAGATCCAGAACAAGATGCGCTCTGAGTGGCGCTACAAGCCGTACATGGTCAACGGTAAGGCCGTTCCCGTGTGCACCGCCGTGACCTTTATCTACTCGCAGAAGTAACCAACAGGCCAAGAGGAAAGTGCAGCTATGGGACTCGACCTAATGGAGCTCTGGGAACACATGAGCATCGTGGTGAAGATCATCACGGTGCTGATGGTCCTCATGTCGGTGTTCATGTTCTACATCATCGCCGAGCGTCTTCTGACGTTCCGCGCGGCGAGCGATCAGTCGATTCGCTACGTGCAAGCGTTGGGTGAGTACCTGCGCCAGCACAAGGTGAACGAGGCGCTCACGGCGGCGCGCGGCGCGAACAAGAGCCCCGTCGCGAAGGTGATGGAGTCGGGCCTCGCAGCGCTGCTGCAGGGTCGCGAAGCTCTCACCACCCAGGGTCCCGCCGACGTCGGTGACTTCGATCTCGTCGACTCCGTCAATCGCGCGCTCGAGCGCGTGAAGGAGCGCGAGACGAGCAACCTGCGCCGCGGCCTCGCGTTCCTCGGTACGACCGCATCGGCGACGCCGTTCATCGGTCTGCTCGGAACGGTCGTCGGCATCCTCGGTACCTTCCAGATGCTCAAGGGCGGTACCGTGACGATTAACGAGATCGGCCCGAAGATCTCCGAAGCGCTCGTCTCGACGGCGCTCGGTCTCGGCGTCGCGATCATCGCGGCGATGTCGTTCAACTTCTTCACGTCGCGCGTCGAGCAGTTCGTGATCGACATGAACGACGTGTCGAGCGAGTTCATCGACTACGTGTTGCGCGAGGGTCGGAGCTAGTCACCGTGGCCGGCGCGCCCCAAAAGAACAGTGGCAATGCGGGTCACCCGCATCGCCGCTGGCGCCTGTCGGGCAAGAAGCATCACATCGATTCGGTTCGCAACGACATCAACGTGACGCCGCTCGTCGACGTCATGCTCGTGCTCCTCATCATCTTCATGCTGATGACGCTGATCATGGGTCGCGGCCACGACGTGAACCTGCCGAAGGCGGCGAACTACTCGCAAGAGAAAGACAAGATGCAGCCCGTGGTCACCATCGACCTCGAGGGCAACCTGTTCGTCGAGAAGAACAAGCTCGGTCCTGTCAACGAGTCCACGCTGAAGGAGATGGCCAACCAGATCCAGGCCGCGTGGGCAGCGCCCAAGAACCCCGACGGTGTCGGCCGCATCTACATCAAGGCCGATAGCAAAGTCGGGTACGGCAAGGTCCACCCCGTGCTGATGTATCTGAACCGCGAGCTCCAGCTCCAGCAGATCGACCTCGCGATCGCGAAGGACAGCAAGGAGGGCGACTAGCCATGGGCATGTCAACCGGCTCTGGCGACAAGCGCGCCGTCCAGAGCGAAATCAACGTCACGCCGCTGATCGACGTCCTCCTCGTGCTCCTCATCATCTTCCTCGTCGTCATGCCGATCATGATGAAGATGGAGACGCTGCAGGTGCCGCGTAAGCTCGACGATCAGAACGAGATGCCCGATCCGAACGCGAGCCAATTGACCGTCAAGGTCAAGAACGACCTCTCGATCGCGTTCAACGACGGCAGCTCGGAGAACGACATGCCGATCAAGGCGGTCGACATCGCATCGACGCTACGTCCCAAGCTCGAAGCGATGCAGGCCAACCAAGAGAAGGTCGTGTTCGTCGAGTTCGAAGAAGGCGTCCCGTGGTCCGATGTCGTCGGTACGATGGACACGATCCGCAGCCTCGCTGCCGACGTGAACCACGACGACATCAAGGTCGCGTTGAAGATCAAAGAGGACGAGCAGAAGCAGTAGCGCTTTGGCCGTGCGACAAGACGCAGCCCCCCTTGTGGCTGCGTTTTGCAGTTTCGGGCCGCGTTTCCTCGTGCAGATCGCTGCGACTGCGACAGCGACGCGGGTCGCGTGATGCAACGCGGCTTGATCGGGTCCTGTTAGCTGCGCCGCGTCGTCGGTGATAGCCGTGACCTATGGCGTTCACACAGCGGGGCTCGGCTGAGATCAATGTCACTCCACTGATCGACGTGCTGCTGGTCCTGCTCGTGATTTTTCTGATCGTGATGCCGACGATGGTGAAGTTCGAGGAGGTCCACACGCCGGCGCCGCCGGAGCAGAGCGGCGAGTACGTCCAGAGCCTCGTCGTGCGCGTCCACGCCGATACCAGCGTCGTCCTCGTCGACGAAGGCCGCGAAATCCCGCTCGATGCGGGCGGCCAGCTGGCTGGCGGGCTGCGCTCGCATCTGCCTGCGCGGACGCAGGTCGTGTTCCTGGAGCTCGAGGACGACGTCCAGTGGGGCCACGTCGTGTCGACGATCGACACGATTCATGGTGTCGCACCGATGACTCCGGTCGCATTGAAGGTCGCAGACGAATGAGGGTGCGACACTTCCAGCGAACCGGACTCGGCGACCCCGTTTGGGCTGTCACGTCCGGTGATCGGAAGTCCGGTTCAGCGAGGGATCCGGCGGTGATACAAGGCGATGAACCGCCTTGACACCAATATTCCTCGTTCAGTACAAGCGGGCGACTTTTGCGTCGTTGTGCACCCGCGATGAAGGGGAGCAGTGAGACTTATGACTTCGAGTCGATTTGGAATTGCAGTCGTCCTTGCTTCGCTATCGGTTGCCGCGTGCACCGATCTCGATAGCGCAACGAATCTCAACCCTGAAGGCCCGCCGATGATCCGGCAGGTTCGCCTGAAGGAGAAATATCAGGACGCGACCGGCGTGCTGACCGCGCGCGGGAATCCCGTGTTCGCGTTCGGCACGCACCCGCAGATCACGGGGCCGGATGACGCGCACCCGGTGACGTCGGCGACTGCCGTCGGCAACAAGCTGCGCATCATCATGGACGAGCTGCTCGTCGGTAATAACCTGCAGCAGATCGAGTGTCGCCAGCCGGTCAACACCGACGGCGCGTTCGACAGCGTGCCGATCGGCGCGACGCCTGACGATGTCGCGCGTTGCTCGGTCGCGTCGGACGTGTTGCCGAAGTCGTGCCCGGCGTCGAACCCGCACTCGATGTGCATCTGCCAGATCGCGACGGGCTGCGGTGTCACCGGCGAAATCAAGATGAACATGCCGGTCGGTGTGAAGGATGTGAACCAGGACGGCGCTGCCGACGGCATGCGCATGATGCCGAACTCGGTCGGTCTCAAGTGCGGCTCGATCGACGTGCCGATCGATCTCAACAACAGCTACTGGAATCCGTCCGGCGATCAGAACGTGCCGGCGATGGGTGGCTTCGACGCGCTCGGCCCGGCGATCGTGCTCCAGCCGGATCACCCGCTCGGCATGGCGTCGATTCCGCAGTTCCTGCCCACGAACACCACGTGCAGTCTCGTGTTCGATCCGGCCGTGGTCGACAAGTCGGGCATCAAGGTCTGCGCGCCGCCCGACGGCGACATCACCAAGAACTGCACGCCGGGTAACGTCGACGCGTTCACGTTCCGCGTCGAGCCGCTCGCGATCGACAACGCTCTGTCGAACGTCCACGACGGTGACACGGGCGTCAGCCGCACGGACGGCGTTCAGCTGTACATGACCGCACCGGTCTCGGCAGCGAGCATCAGCGCGATCACCGTTACGGAAGGCAGCACGAGCTTCACGGCCTTCACGGCCACACAGTCGGCTCCCGATCAAATCAAGTTGACGTGGACGGGCGCGACCGGGCTCGCGGCTAACACGATGTACACGATCACCGTCGGCACCGGACTCACCGATGTCTACAACCAGGCCGCCCCGATGCCTTCCACCATCTCCTTCATGACTGGATCGTGAGGATTGCCATGAAGACTCGCAAACTCCTTCTTGCCGCGACCCTGGGCTCCACCAGCCTGTTCGTCGCGAATCTCATCAACCCCGACCTCGCGGCGGCGCAAAGCTCGACCGCAGGCGCGATTCAAGGTGTCGTCACTGACGGCAAGTCCGGCGAGAAGCTCGCTGGTGTGACCGTGATCGTGACGTCGCCCGCGCTGGCGCAGACGCAGACCGCGATCACCGACGAGAACGGAGCGTACCAAGTCGGCGCGCTGCCGCCCGGCGAGTACCTGGTCACGTTCTACTACGCCGACATCACCGTCGAGCGCAGCGGCATCCGTGTCGGTATCGACAAGACGACGCCGGTTTACCAGAAGCTGAACATGGCAGCGGCTGGTGGCGAGACGATCAAGATCTCGGACACCGCGCCGACGATCGACCCGACGTCGACGACGCAGGGCATCACGATCGACAAGAACTACCT
>DASUFX010000337.1:0-6005 GCA_036274355.1 Kofleriaceae bacterium
CGTCGGCGAGATGGGCTCGATTCTCCGCTTCGACGGCACGACGTGGATGCCGATGACGTCGAACACGGTGCGCACTCTCATCGCGATCTGGGGCGCGAAGGCCACCACCAGCACGAGCGCCACGACCATCGTCGCAGCAGGCGCCGCCGGTACGGTCCAGCGGTACGATGGCTCGGATTGGCAGGCCGCGCCGAACACGCCGCTCAACGGCCTCACGCTGCGCGGCGTGTGGACGAGCGGAACGCGGACCGTCGCCGTCGGCATCAACTCATCGAGCATGGCGGTCATCGCGACGACAGAAGCGGCGGGATGGAATACGCAGACCGCGTCACCGATGTACCTGCAGAGCGTGTGGGGCGTCGCCGATGACAACATCTATGCGGTCGGCGCCGGCGGCACGATCATGCAGTTCGACGGCGCACGCTGGATGCCGATGACCTCGGGCACGCAGCAGCCGCTGCAAGCGGTCAGCGGCACGACCACGAACGTCTACGTGGTCGGCAACGTCGGCACGATCTTGCGCCTGGGCGTGAACTAGATCGGGCAGCTCGCGCTATTGAACAGTTGCTGCTGCGCGAACGTCGACGGTGCGCCGCCGAGGAATGCTTGCGTCAGCGCGAACGTCACCGGGTTGAGATCGTCGATCGAGTACGGGCCGGTGCCGCCGCCGAGCAGCGTGTTCACGACTGCGAGGTACTGGCGCACCGTCATGCCGTTGAGCGCTGACAGCGTCGTGAAGTTACACATGCGGAGATCGCCGAACCGCAGGCCGGAGGTTCCGCCGAGCACGCCCGCATCCGAGAAATCGACGTCGAGCTGCAGTGCCATGACGTTGCCGCCGAACAAGCCCGCCGACGACGATGTCGGATCGACGAGGTCACCGGTGAGTGGCCCGTTCGCACCGCTCGCCGGCGCGTAGTCGAACACCGCGAGCGCGTCGAAGAAGCGCATCGAGAACCCGGCCGTGCCTGCGATGCCGACCTCGAGTGCATTGATATAGATGTTGTCGAAGTTTGCGACGAGCAGGCCGCCCGGGATCGACGCCGGCTCGCCCCAACCATCTTGCGTGTACGTGACGACGTCGCCGGTTTCCCAGCCGCATCCGGGCAGGCCCGGCGAGCAGGTGTGCGGACCGATCACCTGCGTGTTGCAGTCGGTGAGGTTCACGCCGAGGACGTTGTTGAACGTATGGCCACCGCACGTCGCGTTCTGGGTCTGGCTCTTCAGATGCGCGCAGTTCGTGATCGTGCCGCCGCTCGTGCCGCCGTCGTAATGGACGGTGACCGTGCCGGTCGTGGTGCCGAGGTTGAACTGCGGGTTCGTGAACGTGACCGTGCCGGTCTTCGTGATGTCCGACAGCGCGTCGCTGATCGTCGCGGTCGAATTCGCCGGCGTCGTGTGTGGGACCGTGAGGCCGAGCCGCGACGGCACGCTGCGCACGCGCGCTTCATCTGGATCGATGAGGCCGTTGCCGTTGATGTCGATGTTCGGCTTGCTCGCACCGCCGCCCGCGTTGCCGAACGACAGGATCATCTCGACGCGCGTCGACGTGCCGGCGCTGAGGTGGAGGACGTTGTTGTCGAACGTCGCCTTGAACACGAGCTTCTTCGTCGTGCCGCCCGGAATCGTGACTTGAGGAACCAGCGCGAACGCCGAGTTCGTCTGCGCGTCCATGAAGAGGAGATGACCCGACGCCGAGTTTTCGTTGAACGTGCTCTTGTTCTCCGAGCTCGCCGATGACACGACCTTCGCGCTCGTCGCCGCATCATCTTGTGTGGCGTTCGCGATGTCGGACGACTTGGTGACCCAGGTATTTCCCGATCGGGTCTGCAGATTCACGACGATGTTGCCGATCGTCGCGCCGCCGCTGCCGGTGTTCTTGACCGTCATCGTGCCGTCGACGATCAGGATTCCCGTCTGGGTCATGCCCTTCGTGGCGGTGATCGTCCACGTCACCGTGTGCGTCGACGTGTTCACCGAGCCCTGCTTGTCGAGCGTCCACTGGGTGTCGCTCGTCAGCGCCATGTGCGCGTTCGAGTTGGTCAGCTTGACCGCGGCTTGCCCGCCGAGAGCTAGCTCGACCGACGACGGGTCGTCACCATCGCTTGCACAGGCTGCGAGCAAGCTTGCACTTGCTGTGATCGCGCACAGCGTCGCCGTCGACCAAAGGCCCCTCATCGAGTTGGACTATATGCAGGCAGCCTGCCCGTCCGGTTACGTTGCCTTACGCCAAATGCTGACAGCGAATGCGGTTCACAGACCGCATCTGTCGCAGGGCTCGGGTGCGATGGCCGCTACATCGATCGATCGCTGACGGCCGGCATCGACCGAAAGACCCGGTGGGTTCGACCGACTGATCGGTCGGGATCGAGCTCCATCCGACGATGATCGCGGCCTCCGATCTCGTCGCCAACGATCGCGGCGCATTGTCGCAGCACCGTCGAGAATCCTGGCGCATCCCAACGTTGACACGGTCGGACACGGAGACTATAAGCAGCCCGCCCCAAGGCCAGGATTCTCGCTAGGTTGTCCATGGATCAGGCACTCGTAACTATCGCGTCAGGACACCCGCTGATCGACATCGATTGGACGGTAGCCGTTCAGTTCGGCCTGTTCCTGCTCCTGTTCTACGTGAGCAACAAGTTGCTGTTCCAGCCGTACTTGCGGCTGCGCGAACGGCGCAAGGAAGGCATCGACGGCGCTCGCGCCGAGGCCGAGCGGATGACCGCCCAGGCCGATGCCAAGCTCGCCGATTACGACAAGCACCTCGCGGTCGCGAAGAACCGCGCCAACGAAGAAGGGCGCAAGGTGCGCACCGAGGCGGCGGCGCACGAAAAGGACGTCACCGACAAGGCCCGCGCCGAGGCCCAGAAGTCGATCGACGAAGCCACCGCGAAGATGCGCCAGGAAACTGACGCGGCGCGGCTCCAGCTGCTCCCGCAGGCCAATCAGCTCGCGCGGCAGATCGCCAGCAAGCTGCTCGGCCGGGAGGTTTCGTGATGAAGAAGCTCCTCATCGCAGCGCTGCTCTGCGCACCGGCCGTTGCGTTCGCGCAGCCGGACGAGCCCAAGGTCGAAAGCACCACGCACGCAGCTGCCGAGATCGAGCCGCAGCCGCACGATCCGACCGCGCACTTCAACTTCACGAACTTCGACTTCCGCGGCAAGGACGAGTACGGCGGCAAGTACGGCGACGGCGAGATGACCGACGCGAAGACGGGCCACACGACGCGCGAAGAGGAGCCGATGTCGGCTCCCTTCGTGCTGATGCTGCTCAACTTCGGCGTCCTGCTCCTCATCCTCGCGAAGTGGGGCGGACCGGTCGCGCGCAAGCTCGCGCAGGATCGCCACGATCAGATCAAGAGCGCACTCGACGAAGCCGCCAAGCTCCGCGATCAAGCGGCGACGAAGCTGGCCGAGTACGAGGCGAAGGTGAAAGGCCTCGACAATGAGGTGAAGCAGATCGTCGACGGCATTCGTGCCGACGCCGAGGCGGACAAGAAGCGCATCCTCGAGTCCGCGACTGCGCAGGCCGCGCAGATGAAGCGCGACGCCGAGCAGCGCATCGCCGCCGAGATCGAATACGCGCGCAAGGCGCTGCAGAAGGAAGTCACGGTCGCCGCGTCGACTGCGACCGAGAAGCTGCTCAAGGACAAGGTGACCGGCGACGACCAGAACAAGCTGGTGTCGACGTTCATCACCAACGTGCAGAACGGCCGCAAGGAGGCCCGCTAATGGTGACCGGCAGCCTCGCACGTCGTTACGCGAAGGCGATCTTCGACATCGGATCGCAGCAAGGCGATCTCGCGAAGCTCGGCCAGGACCTTCGTTCTCTCGCGAAGGCGATGAACGAATCGAAGGAGCTCGGCACCGCGCTCACGAACCCGGCGATTCGCCGCAGCGATCGCAAGAAGGTGATCGACGGCCTGCTCCAGTCGATCGGCGTGCAGACCGCATCGCGCAACCTCGTCTACATCCTCCTCGAGGGCGAGCGCATGGGCACCGTGCCCGGCATCTCGCGCGCGCTCGACGAGATGATCGAAGCGAAGGCCGGTCGCGTCACCGCCGAGGTCGTCTCGGCCAAGCCGCTCGGCTCCGACCAACTCTCTCAAATCAACGCCGCGCTCGAGAAGCTATCGGGCAAGAAGGTCAGCGTCACGACGCGGCAGGACCCGGAGCTGCTCGGCGGCGTCATCGCGAAAGTCGGCGACACCGTCTACGACGGCTCTCTTCGTACCCAGCTCCGCACCCTCCGCGACGAGCTCAGCAAGTAGCAAGTAAGGACACGCCATGGATATCCGCGCCGCAGAGATCTCCGACATCATCCGCAAGCAGATCGAGAACTACGACAAGAAGGTCTCGGTCACCGAGACCGGCACCGTGCTCACCGCCGGTGACGGTATCGCTCGCGTCTACGGCCTCTCCGGCGCACTCGCCGGCGAGCTCCTCGAGTTCGAAGGTGCCGGTGGCGAGACCGTGCAGGGCATGGTGCTCAACCTCGAAGAGGACAACGTCGGCGTCGCGCTCCTCGGCAAGTTCGAAGCGATTCGCGAAGGCGACACGGTGAAGCGCACCGGTCGCATCGTCGAGGTTGCCGTCGGTGAAGAGCTGCTCGGCCGCGTCGTCAACGCGATGGGCCAGCCGATCGACGGTGGCAAGCCGGTCGTCGGCACGCATCGCCGCCAGGTCGAGATCAAGGCGCCCGGCATCATCGCCCGCAAGTCGGTGCACGAGCCGATGCAGACCGGCATGAAGGCGATCGACTCGATGATTCCGATCGGCCGCGGCCAGCGCGAGCTGATCATCGGCGACCGCGGTACCGGCAAGACGGCCATCGCGATCGACACGATCATCAATCAGAAGGGCCAGAACATGTACTGCTTCTACGTGGCCATCGGCCAGAAGCAGTCCACGGTGGCCACCGTTGTCGACCGCCTCACGAAGGCGGGCGCGATGGAGTACACGACGGTGGTCGTCGCCGGCGCGTCGGAGCCCGCTCCGCTGCAGTTCATCGCGCCGTACACCGGCGTCACGATGGCCGAGTACTTCCGCGACTCCGGCCGCCACGCGCTGATCGTCTATGACGATCTCAGCAAGCAGGCCGTCGCGTACCGCCAGCTGTCGCTGCTCCTCCGCCGCCCGCCGGGCCGCGAGGCGTACCCGGGCGACGTGTTCTACATCCACAGCCGCCTCCTCGAGCGCGCCGCCAAGATGAGCGACGCGAAGGGCGCGGGCTCGCTGACGGCGCTGCCGATCATCGAGACCCAGGCCGGTGACGTGTCGGCGTACATCCCGACGAACGTCATCTCGATCACCGACGGTCAGATCTTCCTCGAAGCAGACCTGTTCTTCTCGGGCGTTCGTCCCGCGGTCAACGTCGGCATCTCGGTGTCGCGCGTCGGTGGTGCAGCGCAGACGAAGGCGATGAAGAAGATCGCCGGTCGCCTCCGCCTCGAGCTCGCGAGCTACCGCGAGAAGGCCGCGTTCGCGCAGTTCGGTGGTGACCTCGACAAGGCGACGCTGCAGCAGCTCGCTCGCGGCGAGCGCATGGTCGAGCTGCTCAAGCAGGGCCAGTTCGTCCCGATGCCGATGGAAGAGCAAGTCGTCGTGATCTACGCCGGCACCAACGGCTTCGTCGACGACTACCCGGTCTCCGTCCTCGGCCGCTACGAGAAGGAGCTGCTGTCGTTCCTCAAGAGCCGCAAGGCCGATCTGCTCGCCGAGCTCAAGTCGACCGGCAAGCTCGAGGGCGACACCGAGAAGCAACTGCGCGACGCGCTCACCGAGTTCGCGAAGCAGTTCTCGACGGAAGAGAAGAAGTAACGCGCCATGCCGAGCCTGAAGGCAATCCGCAAGCGAATCGTGAGCGTGAAGAACACGCGCAAGATCACGCGTGCGATGAAGCTCGTCGCGGCTGCGAAGCTGCGCCGCGCGCAGGACACGATCATCGCGGCGCGCCCGTACTCGGCCGCTCTGTCGTCGGTCGTCTCCGACCTGTCGGGCGTC
>DASUFX010000338.1:0-2451 GCA_036274355.1 Kofleriaceae bacterium
CTGAGCCACACTTCGACGCTCTCGCTGGCGAGACGAGCCTCGCGCAACGCACGAGCAGCCGTCTCTGCTGCGAAGTCGCGCGGGATAGCATCGAGTTGCGGCGTGCGCAGGGCGCGCGCTATGACGCGGTATTGCGCGACATCGGCGCCGCCGCCCGCCCAGCTGCCCGCACACTCGGCACGCAACGCGCTTTCCTGTGCATCCCATTCGCGCTGCTCGAGCTCGCTGTTCGCATCGCGTCCGTTGCTCATTCCTTCACTCCCCAGCGCGCCTGCAGCCGGCCGCGCAAGCGCGCGCGGCAGCGAAACAGGTGGCTCTTGATCGTGCCGGCCGAGAGCCCGGTGATTCCAGCGATCTCGGCGATCGGCAGCTCATCCAAGTGATACAACGTCAGAACCGTCCGCTGCAAGGGTGGCAGCGCGTCGATCTCGGCATGCAGCATCGCGCCGAGCTCGGCGTCGGCGTTTGCCGCCTCGAGGTTGAAGTCGTCGGCGACACGCTCCACGAAGCTGCCCGAGTCATCATCCGCGGCCGGCTCGACGATCGGGATTCGCTTGCGCTCGAGGTGGCGCCGCGCAACCGAATACGCGATCTGCCCGATCCACGTCTTCAGGGCGCTCTCGAACCGGTACTGGTAGAGATAGCGATGCACGCGCAGGAACGTGTCCTGGCACAGCTCGCGCGTGTCGTCGGGGTGCCGGACCATGCGGTTGATGATGTGCCAACAGAGCCGCTGATGGTTTAGGACCAACGTCTCGAATGCGCCGCGCGTGCCGGCCAATACGGCGGCCACCAGACGCCGGTCGGTATCGACGGCGTCTGGCTCGCTCGAACCGATTCCGCTGGCTTCGATGACCGCTGGCTCCCCTGAACCCATCCCACGATCGATACGCCCAACGGGCCATCGGTTGCAACCCCAGCCAAGCGGGATTTCTCGCAACCGGCTCCTCAGAACCCGTATCTACTGCTTTCGAGGCCAGCCATATCGGCCGGGCTATTGAGGCGAGCAATCACATGCGTTTCGAAGTACTGATCCCGATCACCCTGTTTTTCTGCATTACCTACGCCATCAAGCTGCTGGTCGACGCGCGCACGCGCAGCAAGCTGATCGCTGCGAACGGCTCCGAGGAGCTAATTCGCTCGCTCGTGCAGAACGAGGAGCAACAACGCCGCCACGCCTCCGTGCGCTGGGGAGTCGTGCTCGTGTGCTTGGCAGTGGGCTTCGCGTTGATCGAGTTCTTCGGCTGGGACGACGTCACGCCGGGCGCGATCGCCGTTCTGCTCGGCGCGACTGGGGTCGGCAATCTCGTCTCGTTCTACATCTCGCGCGACTTGCCCAAGTAGGGCCCATGAATTACATCATCCTGATCGGCATCGCGCTGTTCTTCGTCTTGACCGCGATTCGCAACGGCGACGCGGGCTGGGACTTTCGTAACAACGCGCTGAACTTCCGCATCAGCGACGGCGACTACTCGCTACGCGTGAAGGGCGAGGGCGATGTCGATCTCAAGCCCGACGGCAGCGGCTTGGCCTCGCTCGATCGCGGCGGCTCGTTCGACATCACCTTGCGCCGCAACGGGGTCGACCGTCGCGTCCTCTTCACGCGCGACGACGCCACGATCGAGCGAAAGTTCTTCGTCGACGGCGACGAGCAGGCGTGGGACCCCGAGGCCGACCGCTTCGTCGCCGACGTCATGCCGATCGTGCTGCGCGAAACCGCGATCAACGCCGGCGAGCGCGTCGCGTGGCTCATCGACAATCGTGGCCAAAACGGCCTGCTGGACGAGATCGAGCTGATCCACTCGGACTTCGCGCAACGCGTCTATTCGGTGCAGTACGCGAAGACAGCGACGATCGCACCGGCGGACTTCGAGCGGCTGATGAAGCTTACAGCCGACAACATGTCGTCGGACTTCGACGTGCGCACGACGCTGATCGAAGCATTCGACGCACAGATGCCGACGGGAGCCAGCTTCGACGCTCTGCTCCGCGCCGGCGAAACGATCTCGTCCGACTTCGATGCGCGCATGGTGCTCGAGCACGTCGGCTCGAGCATGCAGCGCACGGCCGAGGCGGGGACAGCCTACCTCAACTTGGCGCGCACGATTTCGTCGGACTTCGACATGCGGCTCGCGCTGCAGCCGCTGCTCACGAGCAGCGACTCCGACGACGATGTGGTCGCACGCGCGCTCGACCTCGCGCGCAACGACATCTCCTCGGATTTCGACCTGCGCACTGTGCTCTCCGAAGCGTCGGGGCGTGTCGGCCAATCGGATACGCTCGCGCGTGCCTACACGACGGCCTCGCGCTCGATCAGCAGCGATTTCGATCAGCGGCTCGCGCTATCAGCGTTGGCAGCCAACGCCGAGCTGACGCCGGCGGGCTGGCAGATGCTGCTCGAAGCGGCTACTGACATCAGCTCGGACTTCGACGCCGCGACGCTATTGACCG
>DASUFX010000339.1:0-2161 GCA_036274355.1 Kofleriaceae bacterium
CACGCTCTCGAGCTCGGTCGCGCGCGAGCCGCCGGTCTTCACTTCCGTGTACGTGACGCCGATCGGCGCGGGTGCTGCTTCGCCCATCATCGTCTCGGGGATGACCGCCGAGATCGTGTCGAGCTCGATCTGACCCTGGAAGCTCGTGACCCTGCCGTCGATCGTGAAGCGGAGGCCGACCATCGCGCTTGCCAGCGGTGGTGCCATCGGACCGGTGTAGATGAACAGGCCGGAATTCGCCGGGCCCATGTAGCCCATGTCGCCTTCCTTCACTTGCACGAAGAAGCCGTTCGAGCCCTTGCCGGTGACGAGCGCGTTCTGCACGCGCACGACGGAGCCGGTGTTCACGATGCTCGCCTTGATCTGATAGATCGACGCCGGGCAGCCGGCGGTGCCGGGATTTGGATCGCTCGGGCACGCGTCGCACGCATCGCCGTGGCCGTCCATGTCGCCATCGGTCTGGTTCGGGTTCGCGACGTCGGGGCAGTTGTCGGCGGTGTTCGTGACACCGTCGTGATCGCGATCGTTCGGATCGGCGTTCGTGCACGTGGTCGAGCCCGCGTCGAGCGGACAGACGTCGCACGCGTCACCTTGGCCATCGCCGTCGGCGTCCGGCTGCATGCCGTTGTCCATCGGCCGCACCGGGTTGAACGTGTCGGGGCAGTTGTCGCTCGCGTTCGGGATGCCATCACCGTCGTTGTCGTCGGCTGACGTCTGACCGGTGAACACCGTCGAGCCGTTGACTGCCATCGGCCGCTTCGGCGAGCACGAGGGCTCCTTGGCCGGCGTGCCGCACGCGAACGCGGGATAGATCGTGCCGACCGCGGTCTTCAGCTCATCCCAGGTCTTGCCGATCTCGGGCTTCACGCACACGCGCTTGTCGTTGCCGCACACGTCGACTTCGTCGCACTCGCTGCGCAGCTCGTTGACCGCGGTCGCATCGCCGTAGAGCGCCTTGCCGCCACGCATCACGAGCGCGACGTCCTTCGGCTCCGCTTCGATGATCGCGCGGTACGCATCCTTGCCGTTGGCGGCAAAGATCGCGATGTCCGCGACATGACCTGGCGCGAGCATGCCGATCGCGTCATCGGTCGCGGTGACCGCGGCGGCGTTGAGCGTCGCCATCGCCCACAGCTGCTTGTCGGTGAAGTAGTGGTCGAAGTACGTCGCGTTGAGCTCGTCGGCGCAGTGGAGCTCGCGCAGCATGTTCATCGAGCCGGTTGGCATCCAGTCGGTACCGAGCGCGATCTCGACGCCGAGCCGTGCAGCTTCGGCGACGCGCGCGGTGTCACCGTAGAGCGTGATGTTGGAGCGCGGCGACCAGATCAGTGCGCTGCCGGCGACTGCCATCGCGCCGTAGTCGTTTGGCGTCAGGCCGATCGCGTGAATCATCGCCGTCTTCGGCAACAGCAAGTTCTCCGACAGACCGGGCGCCATCGTGTCGTAGGTATCGGAGCTCTCGCACTTGAACTCGTTGTTTGCGGCGGCGTTGATGCCTTCGGACGTGTGCGGCTCGAACGAATTGACGTTGCTCAGCGACTCCGGCGTCACCGTCGTGCCGTAGTTGCAGTCCGCGGTGCGCATCGTGCCGGACGAGTCGCCGAGCGGGAACGTCTCGAAGTTGACGGCCGTGTGGTTGAGGCCTTCCTGGTTCGACGTGTTGTCGAGATTGCGGAGCAGGCCGGGCGAGCCGCCCGAGCCGACGATCGACGTCGCGCCACCCATGACGTAGCGCAGCTCGCCGTAGCTGATCTTCACGCCACTCGCGCCGCCGGTCGACGGAATCTTCGTGTGACCGTCGAGGCCCTTGCGCCACTGATGGCGGTGCTCGTAGCGCTCGCCGGTGTCGGTGTACGGCTCGGCCTGCTGGAACGTGATGTGCTCGTGCGTGTTGATGAGGCCGGGCGATACGGTCGCGCCCGGGCACACGATCGTTGTCTCGCCACCCTTCGCGCAGTCGCAACCGACGCACGTGATCTCGCCGGTCGCATCGATCGCGACCTGGCCGCCGCGGAAGATCGTCTGCGGCGTGAGGATGTTGCCCTTGATCAGCTGCGCCGCGCCGACCGACGTGACCTCGCACGTTCCTGACGCGAGTGGCGGCAGGTTCTCGCAGACGATTTCCTCGGGACCGCCGTCGGGCGCATCCATGCCGCCATCA
>DASUFX010000340.1:0-4164 GCA_036274355.1 Kofleriaceae bacterium
CTGCAGATGGCTGCTCGGCGAATACGCGGTCGGTTTGTCGGCAAGGCCGAGCAACGGCACCGCGAGCTCGTCGCCGAACAGCCACAGCCCCGTTCCGAGCGCGATACCGTCGAGGAAGGTGTTGCGCGGATGGCCCGCGCGCAGCGCGCCGTACGCGGCCGCGACGAGCGAGCCATACGCGATGTGGACGAGCCAGGAGAGCGCCGATTTCATTCTTGGCGACGGCGAGTGACCCGCGAGTTTCTGGTACGCGAGCCGCCCGATTGCGGTGGTAGCGCTTTCCCCGGGCTCGTGGTGCGGGCCGAACGGTGACATCGAGCGCGCGCGGAGATTCGCGTGCGTGGCCCGTGGTGCCCGTTGCGTCACGAGCGGAGCGCTGGCACGTCGGACGATCTCCATGAGCCCAAGACCGATCGCGCCGCCGAGTAGTCCAAGACCGAGTCCTTTTCCTATCGCGTGCATGGTGCGTAGCGATGCAGACGCCGTTCCACTAGGATGCGCCCGTGCGTCACGTTGTTGTCCTAGCCGGTGGTAGTGGCACGCGCTTATGGCCCGCGAGCCGGCAGGCGCGGCCCAAGCAACTGATCGCGCTCACCGCGGATGGCGTGCCGATGGTCGCTGCCGCCGTGAAGCTCGGCGCCGCCGTCGCACCGAACGTCGTGATCGTCACGGGCGAGAGTCACGTCGAGGGCACGAAGGCTGCAGTACCGGGCGTCGAGATCATCGCCGAGCCGGTCGGTCGTAACACGGCCGCTGCGATCGGCCTCGCCGCTGCGCTGCTGGCGGCGCGTGATCCCGACGCGGTGATGCTCGTCTTGCCTGCCGATCAACACGTCACGGACAAGGCTGCATTCGCCAAGGCGCTCGATGCCGCACTCGTCGCCGTCGAACGCGATGATTCGATCGCGACGATCGGCATCACGCCGACGCGGCCGGAAACGGGCTTTGGCTACCTCGAGGTCGACAGCGCGGCGCCCGGCCTGGTGACCGCCGTGAAGCGCTTCGTCGAGAAACCGGATCGCGCGACCGCCGACCAGTATCTCGCGAGCGGTCGCTATCTGTGGAACGCGGGCATCTTCGGCGCAAGCGCGCGCCGCATCCTCGCGGAGCTCGACACGCACTTGCCTGCGACTGCTCGCGCGGTGCGCGATATCGCACGCGACCCGAGCACGGCGCGCACCCTGTATCCGACGCTCGCATCGATCTCGTTCGATCACGCCGTCATGGAGAAGGCGGATCGCGTCGTCACCGTACCGGCGCAGGTTGGCTGGGACGACGTCGGCTCGTGGGCCGCGCTGCCGGCCGTCCGCGGCGTCGATGCAACGGGCAATACCGTGGTTGGCACTGCACTTGTTATCGATGGGACGGGCAACGTCGTGGTTTCCGACGACACGACGCTCGTCGCGACGGTCGGGCTCTCGGACCTCGTCGTCGTCAAGGCGGGCGACGCGATCCTGGTCATCCGGAAAGACGAGGCCCAGGATGTTCGCAAGGTCATCGATGCCCTTTCCGCACGCGGCCTTGCGCGGTATCTGTGACTCGTGAACCCGCGTAGCTTTCGCGAGTACGACATCCGCGGGGTTGCGGAGCGCGACCTCGATGACGCGACCGTGCGTGCGCTCGGCACTGCACTCGGCCAGCGTGTCACTGGGCAGACGGTTGTCGTCGGCCGCGATCCGCGGGTGCACTCGCCACGGCTGTTCGCCGCGCTCACCGACGGCATTCGCGTCCACGCGGACGTCATCGACATCGGCGTCGTGCCGACGCCCGTTCTCTACTTCGCGGCGCACCATCTCCAGCCGGCCGCCTCCGTGATGATCACGGGAAGTCACAACCCGCCCGAGGACAACGGCTTCAAGCTGATGATGGGCAGCGAGACGTTGCATGGGCCCGCGATCGCCGAGCTGCGCAACGAGGTCGAGTCGCTTGTCGGCAAGCCGGTCGAGCCGCCGCACAAGTCGCTTCAATCGCGCGACGTCACCGGTGCGTATCTCGATCACGCGGCAGGTCAGCTCGAGCTCGGCCCGCGTCGCTTCAAGGTCGTCGTCGATGCCGGCAACGGCGCGGGCGGGCCGACCGCCGTGTCGCTATACCGACGGCTCGGCTTCGACGTCATCCCGCTGTACTGCGAGCTCGACGGTCGCTTTCCGAATCATCACCCCGATCCGACGCAGCCCGAGAACGTGCGCGATCTGATCGCGACGGTGCAATCGAATCAAGCCGAGCTCGGCATTGCCCTCGATGGCGACGCCGATCGCATCGGCGCGATCGACGGCACGGGGCGCATCCTGTGGGGCGATCAGCTGATGATCCTGTTCGGCAAAGCGCTGCTCGCCGAAGTGCCGCACGCGAAGTTCGTCGGCGAGGTGAAGTGCTCGCAGGCGATGTACGACGAGCTGGCGGCCGCCGGCGGTGACGTCGAGATGTGGAAGGTCGGCCACTCGCTGATCAAGGCGCGCATGAAGGAGACCGGCGCGCAGCTCGCCGGCGAAATGTCGGGCCACATGTTCTTCGCGCATCGCTGGCTCGGCTTCGACGACGCGATCTATGCCGGCGCCCGGCTGCTCGAGCTGCTCAGCGCGGGCAATCGCACGCTCGCCGAACGGGCGGCCGAGCTGCCGGTCATGATCAACACGCCCGAAATCCGCATCGACTGCCCCGATGACAAGAAGGTCGCGCTCGTCGCAGCCGTGACCGCGCGACTGCGCAACGATCCGGCGGTAACCGGCGTCGTCGATGTCGATGGCGTGCGCGCGAAATTCGCGGGCGGCTGGGGCCTCGTGCGCGCGTCGAACACCCAACCCGCACTCGTGATGCGCTGCGAAGCCGATACCGAGCAGCGGCTTGCCGAGATCCGAGGCGCGATCGAGGCGCACCTCGACGCGGCCAGAAAGTCCTCATGAAGATCGGCATCGATCTCGGCGGCACGAATCTGCGCGCGGCGATCATCGAGGACGAGGTCAGGCTGCGCGACCACAGCAAGGAGCCGGTCGGCGAGCCGCGCGATCCGACTACGATCGTCGCGCGCTGCGCGGAGCTCGTCGAGCGGCTGTCAGCCGGTGAATCCGCGACTGTCGGCATCGGCCTCGCCGCGATGTTGCGCGGTCATAGCGGCATGGTTGCGAACTCACCGCATCTGCGCTGGCTCGACATCCCGTTCGGCGAGTTGCTCGCACAACGCCTCGGGTCGCGCTTCAAGGTCGGCGTCTACAACGACGTCAATGCGATCGTGTACGGCGAATACATGTGCGGCTCTGCGCGCGGCTTTCGCAACGTACTCGGCGTCTACGTTGGCACGGGCATCGGCGGCGGCATGATCGTCAACGGCGAGCTTGTCGAAGGTGCGAGCAACTGCGCCGGCGAAATCGGCCACACGAAAGTGCGATGGGACGACGCCGCTGCCCCATGCGCGTGCGGCAAGCGCGGTTGCGTCGAAGCGTACGTCGGCGGCAGCTACGTCCAGCGCCGGATCCTCGAGGAGCTGTCGGCAGGCGCGCGCAGCTCGGCGGTCACGCTCGCCGGCGGCATCGAGAACGTCAACGCTGGGCACGTCGACATGGCGGCCGCCGATGGTGACGAGTGGGCGCTCGGACTCTGGCAAGAGCTCGCGCCGCTGCTCGCGGTCACGCTCGGTAATGCGATGGCGGTGCTCAATCCCGAGCGGCTCGTACTCGGCGGCGGCGTGCTCGGGCGCTGCCCAACGCTCTACGCGATGACGGATGCTGCGCTGATGGTCGTCGGCAACCAGCCAACGCTCGAGGCGTGCACGATCGCGCAAGCCGAGCTCGGCGATGACGCCGGCATCATCGGCGCCGCGCACCTGGCGTCGCGCGACGTTTCGATCGTGGCCGTGTAACGGACGCGCTGTCCGCCGCTCGTCGGACACGGACACCTCGCGCGTGTTGGTTCAACCTGTTACGCGTGGCGCGCGCAATGCAGTGCGACGCAGCATGACTCGTTCGCCTATCGACCTCACATTCACTCAACTTCGCGACATGGACGATGCGCTCGTGCGCTTCTGTGAAGCACTCGACGAGCCGAAGCACGGCGATCCGCCGATCGAATCGCTCGCACGCGAGGCGTATCTGTCCGTGCTCGCGTTCGCGCAGCTGATCTACGGCGTGCACGGTGACGACAGCGCAATATCGACCCTCGCGCTGACTC
>DASUFX010000341.1:0-6961 GCA_036274355.1 Kofleriaceae bacterium
CGGAAGCCTGCGACGACGGCAACACGACCGCGACCGATGGCTGTAGCGCGACGTGCACCACCGAATCCGGCTGGAGTTGCAGCGGATCGCCGAGCTCGTGCTCGCCGGTCTGCGGTGACGGCATGGTCGTTGGCACCGAAGCCTGCGACGACGGCGGCACGACGGCGGGCAACGGCTGCTCGGCCACGTGTACGGTCGAGACAGGCTGGACGTGCAGCGGCGCACCCAGCACGTGCACGGCGATCTGTGGCGATGGCATGGTGCTCGGCACCGAGACGTGCGACGACGGCAACACGACCGCCAGCGACGGCTGCAACGCGACGTGCATGACCGAGTCGGGCTGGACGTGCGCGGGCATGCCGAGCACGTGCATGACGACCTGCGGTGACGGCATCATCGCCGGTGCCGAAACCTGCGACGACAACAACAGCAGTGCGGGCGACGGCTGCGGCGCGACCTGCCTCGTCGAAGCGGGATGGACCTGCGCGGGCTCACCGAGCACGTGCAGCACGACCTGTGGCGATGGCATCAAGGCCGGCGCCGAGGGCTGCGACGACGGCGGTACGACGAGCAATGACGGCTGCTCCGCGACGTGCACCGTCGAGGGTGGGTGGTCGTGCACCGGCGTGCCGAGCGTGTGCACGACGTCGTGCGGCGACGGTGTTGTCGCAGGCACCGAGACCTGCGACGACGGCAACACAGCCGCGAGCGACGGCTGCAGCGCGACGTGCACCACGGAAACGGGCTGGACGTGCACCGGCGCGCCGAGCGCCTGCGACGAGATCTGCGGTGATGGTCTCGTCGTCGGCACCGAGGCGTGCGACGACGGTGACACCGATGCAGGTGACGGCTGCAACGCGTCGTGCGGTGTCGAAGGTGGCTGGTCGTGCACCGGCACGCCGAGCGTCTGCACGCCGAACTGCGGCGATGGCCAGGTCGCGGGCTCCGAGTCCTGTGACGACAACAACAACGCGGACGGCGATGGTTGCTCGGCTGCGTGCCAGACCGAAGCGGGCTGGAACTGCGCCGGAACGCCGAGCGTGTGCACGGTCGTGTGCGGCGACGGTGTTGTCACCGCGAGCGAGGAATGCGACGACGGCAACACGACCGCGAGCGACGGCTGCAGCGCGACGTGCGTCGTCGAGGATGGCTTCGAATGCGAGGCCGGCTCGCCGAGCAAGTGCACCAAGCTCGAGGACGGCTGCGGTTGCCGTAGCAGCGGCAACACACCGCCGGTTCTGGCGCTCCTCGTCCTCGTCGCGCTCCGCCGCCGCCGCCGCCGCGGTTAGCTCTTGGCGCGGGGACGCGTGACGACGAGGTGCGCCTGCTTCGTCATGTCGACGTAGCCGAAGCGGAACGGCAGCCGGCGCTTCTTCTGGCCCTTCCAGAGCGCGACGAAGTCTTCGTCGTGTTTCGTCGCCTGCCAGCTCTCGAGGAACGCACCGGTGTAGATGCCGTATGTCTCTTGCACCATGCCCGCCGGCTTCGCAAACGCGGGTGGCACGCCGGTCGAGTCCGACAGCATCCACGCGAGGTGATCGAGGATGTAACCGCGCACGCGCGAGAAGCCGGGACTCCACAGCAAGTAGCTCGCGCCTTTGACGAGCATCGTGACCTGTCCCTTCTTCTCGAGGTGACGGATCAGCTGCGGGTGGGTCTTGAGATAGCCGTCGCTGAGGTTCCACCCGATGTGACGATGAACGCGCACCGCGGTCTCGCCGATCTTGCGGTACTGGATCTCGACGTTCGAGAACGCGAGCGAAAAGTTCGGGTTCAGCCAGTTGTGCGTCTTCGCGGTGACCGGCGGCGGCGGTTCGCCCTCGACGACTGGCGTCACTGGCTTCGGCGGCGGCGCCGCCTTCTGCTTCTTGAGCTTCTTCGCGGCTTCCTTGTCCATCTCGTCGATCTCGGACTGCTCGAGATAATGGATGTCGCCCGCATCATCGAGCGTGAAGAAGCGCATCGACACCGGCTCGTACCCGCCGGCGACGAGGCCGAGCAAGAACGAGCTGACTTGCGCCGGCAGGTCGTTGCGCTGCCCCGCCGACAGATTCTCCGTCGTGTTCGAGCCGACCGAGATCAAGCCACCGATCTCGCCGCGCAGACCACCAAGACTGAGCTGCACCGCGGTCGGCTTGAGCGTCTTGAGGCGGCGCGGATCACCGGAGAGCTCGAGCGAGACCGTCGTGATCTCGGTCGCGTCCGGAAACGCGACGAGCGCCGACAATAGATCGCCGCCGCCGAACGGATAGACGACCGTCTTCGGCACGTCCTTCGGAACGACGGCGGTGAACCACTCGCGGTTCTTGCCGAAGTATTCGGCGCGGAACT
Organism: Kofleriaceae bacterium; assembly: GCA_036274355.1. Taxonomy (GTDB): domain Bacteria; phylum Myxococcota_A; class Polyangia; order Haliangiales; family Haliangiaceae; genus JABFXX01. The sequence goes on from DASUFX010000341.1 coordinate 2,332, forward strand.
TGTCGAGCTTCTCGGTGATCGCCTTGCAGTGCTTCTCGACGATCTTCGTGAGCTTGTCGTCGATCGCGTCGGTGCCACCACACGCGGCGATGCGGTACAGCAGCTTCGCGTCATCGATGAACTCGACGCCCTTGCCACCGGGCTTGTCGTCCGCCCGCGCGATCGATCCTCGAAGTGCGATGACCGCGATAGCCGCGAGGATCAGGCTCCGCCCCAGACTATGCATTGTCAGATCGAACGCGCGAGAACGCTCCACCCTTCCACTATCCCATATCCGCCACGCTGCCCTCGTACATCTTGTCGAGTAGCGTCGCGTACTTCTTCTCGACGACCTTGCGCTTCACCTTGAGGCTCGGTGTCAGCTCGCCTTCATCCACCGACAAGTCCTTCGGCAGGATCGCGAACTGCTTGATGCTCTCGTACTTCGCGAGCGTCTTGTTCACCTCGGCAAAATACGGATCGAGCAGCTTCTTTACTTCGGGGGCCTGCACGACCTCGGTATAGCCCTGGCCGTTGAACCCGTGCTCCTTCGCCCACTTCATCGTCGCCTCTTCGTCGAGCGTGACGAGTGCGGTGACGAAGTTGCGCTTGTCGCCGTGGACGATCACCTGGCTGATGTACGGGCACGTCGCCTTCAGCTTGCCCTCGATCGATTGCGGCGCGATGTACTTGCCGCCGCTGGTCTTGATCAGATCCTTCTTGCGATCCGTAATGCGAAGGAAGCCGCGCTGATCGACTTCGCCGATGTCGCCGGTCTTGAGCCAGCCATCGGGCGTGAGCGTCTCGGCCGTCGCGTCGGGAAGGTTGTGATAGCCCTGCATGACACCGGGCGAGCGAATGAGAATCTCGCCGTCCTCGGGCGCGATCTTGAGCTCGGTGCCGGGCATCGGCATGCCGACGCTGCCGAACGCGTACTTGCTCGAGCGATTGACGAAGCTCGCGGCGCTCGATTCCGTGAGGCCGTAGCCCTCGAGAATCAGGATGCCGCACGCGTGAAAGAACTCCGCGATCTCGCGCGACAGCGGTGCCGAGCCCGAGATGAAGTAGTGCACGCGACCGCCGAACCGATCCTTGATTTTCTGGAACACGAGGCGGTCTGCGATCTTGAGCTTGAGCGCCAGCAAGCCGGATGGGTGCTCGCCGCGCTGCCGCACCTTCGAGCCTTCCTTTCCGACGTTGACCGCCCACTGGAAGATTTGCTGCTTGAGCGGGCTGCCCGCTTTCACGCCCTCGAGGATCTTGTTGTAGACCTTTTCGAAGATGCGCGGCACGGCCGCCATGATCGTCGGCCGCACGACGCCGAGGTTCTCGATGATCTTCGGAATGCGGCCGTCGACGGCGGTCACCGAGCCCGACGCGATGTGGCCGGCCATCAGCACCTTGCCGAACGAGTGAGACATCGGCAGCCACAGGTATTGCACGTCGTCGGGGCCCCACAGCTTGATCGCGTCGATCGCATCCGCTGTGTACGCCCAGCACTCGTGGAGTAGGCGCACGCCCTTCGGCTTGCCGGTGGTGCCCGACGTGTAGATCAGCGTCGCGAGCTGCTTGCCCTCGACGCCTTTGACGATGTCATCGATGGCGCGCGGATCCTTCGCGAGCAGCTCGGCGCCCTTCGCTTCGAGATCGGCCAGCGTGATCACCCAATCGCCGTCCTTCGCGTCGGGCACACCGTCGAGCAAGATGAGCTTCGTGAGCTTCGGCATCTCCGCCCTGTGATTGCGTAGCTTCGCAACCTGGCCGGCGTCCTCGACGAAGATGTAGCGAGTCTCGGAGTCCGACAGGATGAACGCGCAGTCCTCCGGCGTGCTCGATGGGTAGACGGTCGTCGTTGCGCCGCCGGCACACAAGATACCGAGGTCGCAGAGCAGCCACTCCACGCGCGTATTCGACAGTATGCCGACGCGCTCCTCGCGATGAAGACCGAGCGTTAACAGGCCCGCCGCGATCGCACGTACGCGCTCGCCGGCCTGGCGCCAGGTCATCGACCGCCACGCCTCACCGACCGGGTAGCGATACGCCTCGCGGTCCGGCGTCTGTTGCACGCGCTGCATCATCAGCTGCGGCAACGACGTGGTGTTGCGGGTCATCTTCTCCGGGGCAACCGATTCCGCCATAAGCGGGCTGACTATGCCCCAATTCCTCTCGCTGTGGATCGGAGTTACGCTCCCCCAAAATGGTGTCCGCAACCGAATGGCTCGACTCGCTCAGCGCCGCCTGGCGCGCCGAGCGACTTGCCGCACGCGCGCGTGTCGCGCTCGAACGCAGCGGACGGTCCCTCACCGAACGAGTAGCGCTCGGTATTGCGATCGCACACCTACGCATCGTCGACGAGCAATCAGCGCCCGGCGAGCGCGTGCGCGTGAGGGTGACGGTCCCCGAGCAAGTGGATCTCGACAACTTGCGACTCGCGCCCGGCGATCCGATCCGGCTGTGGGCCGAGCATCCGGACGAATCGAGCGCGGTTCGCGGCGTGTTCGAGCGCCGCGAGGAACAGAGCGTGTGGCTGATGCTCGAGCGTCCGGTCGACGAGCTCGATCGCGACTACGCACTCGATCCCGAGGCACCGGAGCTGACATTCGATCGCGGCGATGCAGCGATCGAGCGCGCGCGTTCCGCCCTCGCGAACTCCGATCTCGCGCGCCTGCGTGAAGTCGCGTCGCTTGCACGTCCCGCCAAGCTGCTCGCGCCTGTGACCTGGACGCCACTCGACGAGGAGCTCGACGAGAAGCAACGCGCCGCAGTCGACGCCGGCATTCGCAGCGGTGATCTCGCATTGATCTGGGGCCCGCCGGGTACCGGCAAGACCCGCACGCTCGTCGAGGTCGTGCGCCAACGCGTCGCGCGCGGTGAGCGCGTGCTGTGCACGGCACCGTCGAACACGGCCGTCGACAACCTCGGCATCCGGCTCGCCGAGGCTGGTGTACGCGCCGTACGACTCGGCCATCCAGCGCGTGTATCACCGGCGCTCGCGACACTGACGATCGACGCGCAGATCGACCGAGACGGCACCTACGACCTCGTTCGCGAATGGCGCGATCGTGCGCGCGAGATTCGCCGGCGTGCGATGAGCAGCGACGTCACCAAGGGCAGCCGCGAGGACATCGCGCGGGCGCGTGCCGAGGTACGTGCGCTATGGGCCGAAGCGCGTGCGCTCGATCGCGATGCTGCACGCGAAATCGCGAACGCCGAGCGCGCGATCGTCGACCGCGCCGACGTGGTGCTGTGCACGTGTGTCGGCTGCGATCATCCGATCCTCGGCAACACGGTCTTCGATTGCGTCGTCGTCGATGAAGCGACACAGGCTCCCGATCCGCTGCTCCTCATCGCGTTCGCGCGCGCGAAGGTCGGCGTGCTCGCCGGCGATCCGCAGCAGCTCGGTCCGGTCGTGATCGGCGGGCCCTCCGTCGACGCCGTGCTCGGCACGACCGTGTTCGAGCGGCTCGTCGGAGCGGGCGCGCCCGCGGTGATGCTCGAGCAGCAGCATCGCATGCACGAGATGATCATGACGTTCCCGTCGGTCTCGACGTACGACGGCAAGCTGCGCGCCGCACCGGCGGTCGCAACGCACACGCTCGACGACCTGGGCGTCAAAGCCGACACCGTGCGCAATCGACCGGTCTGGCTCGTCGACACCGCCGGCAAGGACTGGCTCGAGGAGCGCACCGATTTCGATCCCGGTGGCTCGCTCAACAACATGCCGTCGTTCAGCTTCGATCCGAGCACGTTCAACTCCGGCAACGCCGAGCGCGTCGCCGCGGAGGCTCGCCGACTGCTGTCGCGCGGCCTGTTGCCGACCGACCTCGCGATCATCGCCGCCTACTCGGCGCAGGCCCGCCGGCTCCGCGACCTGCTGCGCGCCGAGCGTGCCGCCGGTGTCGAGGTCGGTACCGTCGACGGCTTCCAAGGGCGCGAGAAGGAAGCCGTGATCGTCGATCTCGTGCGCAGTAACGACTCCGGCGAGCTCGGCTTCCTCTCGAACACCCGGCGCATGAACGTCGCGCTCACCCGTGCGCGACGGTTCTTGCTCGTGATCGCGGACTCCGCGACCCTCGGCGAACACCCGTACTACGCGCGGTTCCTGCAGTACGTCGATGAAATCGATGCCCACGGCAGCGCGTGGAGCGACGACGCCGAGCCCTTGCCATAGCCCCGCTGAATCTGCGATCAACAGGGGGTCGTATGAAGGCAATCCTCTTTGTCGCCGCCCTCGCCCTCGCTGCCGCTTGCGGCAAGCACAACGATGCCGCCATCCTCCAGCAGGAGGCCATCACGCTCGCGAAGCACTATCAGGCCAAGCCCGACAAACCGTCCCAGCTCGACCTGCTCGATCAGCGCGTGCAGGCGATCTTCGCGCGCGGAAACAAGATCCCAGGGAACCTTCCCGGCATCGAGGAGGTCGGCAAGCGCCTCCAAGAAGCCCGCGACACCATCGTGAAGCTGAACGGCATCGTCGGCAAAGGTCCCGACGGCAAGTCAGCGCTCGAGAAGCAGGCAGAAGCCGCCGCGAAGGAAGGCAAGGTCGCTGATCTGCAAAAGCTCGTTCACGACAGCGAGGAAGAGCTCGAACGCGGCCTGACGATCATCAACGACGATCTCGATGCCGTCGAAGCGTGGCTCGCCAACTACG
>DASUFX010000342.1:0-8250 GCA_036274355.1 Kofleriaceae bacterium
ATGCAGTAGCCGGTCCAGCAGCCGTTCGCGCGGCCCGCGAGCGTCCCGGACGGGCAGGCGGGTGCCGCCGTTGTGCACGTGATCGCACCGACGCACGAGCCGGGATTCGGATCGCTCGTCTCGGGCGCGCATGACGAAAACGATCCGATGGGCGAACCGTCGGCGTGGATCGCGATGCAGTCGTCGTGACGCGAGCACTCGTAGGCATCGAATGCGACGCAGTTGCCGCCTTGCACCGGGCCGGACTGCGCGACGCCCCAGCACTCGTGGAACACGGTGTTGTTGCCCTTGTAGATCGCGCGGCACGACGGCGTGCCCTTGCACGTGTTCTCGTCGAGACCTTCGCACTGCTGGTAGCACTGCGCCCAGTCAGGCTGCGCCGCCGCGCCCGTCGCGTAATCGGGGCACGGCTGACACGGGTCGGCGCAGTCGTAGCCGCCGCCGAACGCCTGGCAGGTGCCGCTGACGGGGTCGCGATACTCGATCGCGGCGATGCCCGGAGCGCCACCGCGGTCGTAGAACTGACACTGATCGTCGTCGTCGTCGCAGCCAGTAGCCGCGACGAGCAGGGCAAGGCCAACGAAGCGCGCGTAGGTCATAGGGACCTAATCAGCAACCATCGCGCCAGATGCAACTGCGCGTGATGCCATGTACGTGGCACGTCGCCGCCTCAGATTTCCGAGGTTATGGGCGCGTGGTCTCGTAGATATCGCCCGCCCGCTCGAACAGCATGTACTTGTCGTCGGCCGACACGAACGGCGCAGCGTCGCGTGACGAGGTGTTCAGCTCGGTGACGGGCTTCGGCATGTTGTACTGGCCGTTCGGCTTGCGCGTAGCGACGTAAATGTCGCGCGTGTTGCCCGCATGGAAGTAGAGGATGTCGCCGTTGTTCGTGAGCGACGGCGCCGCGATGTCGATCGGACCCTCGAGCTCGGTATGCGTGACCGGGCTTCCGAACGGCACCGCCGTGGACGCGCGCGTGAAGAACACGAAGTGATTGGTGCCGGGATCCTGCTCGACGACCGCGGTGAGGCCGTCGGGCGAAATCGCGAGGTCGGAGTCCGTGGTCGCGCTCGAGAGATCCGTCGCGACGACCGGCGTCGACCAGACGCCCATGGTCTTCTTCGAGATGTAGATGTCGAACGACCCGCCGCGATCAGACGAGAAGTAGAGCGTGGTGCCGTCGGCGCTGACCTCTGGTGACTTGTCGTCGTCGACCGAATTGATCGCGAGGACGAAGCACGTGAACGCCTGGCCGATTGCAGTGCGGTTGCATTCGAAGATGTCGTCCGGACTGTCCGACGTCAGCAGGACGGTGAGCTTGTTCGCCGTGATCGACGGATCGCCTTCGCCGTGCCCGGACACGGCATCGAGGCTCGGTACCGCGACCGGTGTGCCCCATGGCACATACGGCAGTGCGCCATCCGGCGCCGCGTCGGCGAGGACGATGTTGCCGTCGATCTCGACTGCGCTGTCGTCGGGCATCGCTGCGTCGTCGTGCGGCGTGCTGCCGGACGGCAGGCATAGCCCGCTGATACACTCCAGCCCGCTCGGGCATTCGCCATTCGGCCCGCACGGCGAGCCCGGATTTACGGATGGCCCGTAACACGCCGTGACAAGCACGACGAGCGGAGCGCATCCGAACCGCATGCGTGGATGATAACGCCGCGCTCAGCCGCCGCGGAGAAATATGTCGACCGCCTTCGCCATGTCGCGGCCTTCCGCGATCGCCCACACGATGAGCGACGCCCCGCGGTGGGCATCTCCTGCACAGTAGACGCCTTTTACGTTCGTCGAGAACTGCTTGTCGACGATGACGTTCTTGCGAGAGTCGAGCGCGATGCCGAGCTGCTCGACGAGCGGATCGACACTCGGGCCCACGAATCCGAGCGCGAGGATCAGCGTGTCGACCTCGAGCTTGAGCTCGCTGTCCGGCACGTCGACGAGCTTGCCGTCCTTGATCTCGACCTTCACGCCGTACAGCGCGACGAGCTTGCCGTCCTTGCCCTCGAGTCGCGTGGTGCGGAACGCGAACTCGCGCACGCCACCTTCTTCTTGCGAGCTCGACGTGCGGAACACGAATGCCCAGGTCGGCCACGGGTTTGTCGTGGCACGGGTTGCTGGCGGCGCAGGCATCAGCTCGATCTGCATCACGTGGGCAGCGCCCTGGCGATGTGCCGTGCCGAGGCAGTCGGATCCGGTGTCGCCGCCGCCGAGGATGATCACGCGCTTGCCTTTGACGTCGAAGCGCGTGCTCTCGCGCTCGCCGCCAACGACCTCGTTCTGCTCGGTGAGGTAGTCCATCGCGAGCACGACACCGTCGAGGTTCCGGCCGGGCACGTCGAGCTCGCGCGGCCGCTGCGCACCGATCGCGATCACGACCGCATCGTGGTCCGCACGCAGCTGCTTCCAGGTGGGCCCATGACCAGATCGACTTCCGACCGCGACGCCGCAGCGGAGCTCGACGCCTTCCTTCGAGAGGATCTCGAGGCGGCGATCGATGACGTGCTTCTCCATCTTGAAGTCGGGGATGCCGTAGCGGAGCAGGCCACCCGGGCGCTTCGCCGCTTCGTAGACGATCGCGGTGTGGCCGAAGCGGTTGATGTGCGCCGCAGCCGCGAGTCCCGCCGGTCCCGAGCCGACGATCGCGACGCGCTTACCCGTGCGCGTCTTCGGTGGCCGCGGTTGGATCCAGCCCTCCTTGAACGCGCGGTCGCTGATCGCGCGCTCGAGCGCTTCGATGGTGACGGGTGCGTTGTCGATCGCGAGCACGCACGCCGACTCGCACGGAGCAGGGCAGAGGCGGCCGGTGAACTCGGGGAACTCGTTCGTCACCGCGAGCTGGCGATGCGCGGATTCCCATTTGTCGGTGTAGACCGCGTGCGCGAAGTCGGGAATCGGATTGCCGAGCGGACAGCCCTGCGTGCAGAACGGCACGCCGCAATCCATACAGCGCCCGCCTTGCTGCTTGCTCTCGGCGGGATCCGCGGTGGTCTCGACCTCGCGCCAGTCGCGCAAGCGCTCGTCGACCTTCCGCCGGTGCGGAGCCGCACGCGGCCACTCGATGAATCCAGTTGGCTTACCCATTGGCGGCTCCTGCGAACATCAGCGAGCGCGGACGCGTCGTCGAGCGACGGCGTTCGAGCACGCGCTTGTATTCGATCGGCATCACCTTCACGAAGCGCGCGATGAGGTGATCCCAGTTGTCGAGGATCTTCTTGCCGCGCGGGCTGCCGGTGAACCGGACGTGATCCTCGATGAGGCTGTGGACGAGCCAGAGGTCGCTCTCCTCGGCGAGTGGCTCGAGATCGACCATGTCCATGTTGCAGCGCGAGCGGAACGACTGCGCCGGGTCGAACACGAACGCGTTACCGCCGCTCATGCCGGCCGCGAAGTTGCGGCCGACCGGACCGAGCACGACGACAACGCCACCGGTCATGTACTCGCAACCGTGATCGCCGACACCTTCGACGACCGCACGCGCGCCCGAGTTGCGAACGCAGAAGCGTTCGCCGCCCAGGCCGTTCGCGAACAGATCGCCGGCGGTGGCGCCGTACAGCGCGACGTTGCCGATGATCACGTTGTCCTCGGGCGCGAACCGCGAGCCGACCGGTGGCTTCACGATCAAGCGGCCACCCGAGAGGCCCTTGCCGATGTAGTCGTTCGCGTCGCCCGACAGCTCGAGCGTGACGCCCGGCGACAAGAACGCGCCGAAGCTCTGGCCCGCGTGGCCGGTGAGCTTGACGTGAATGGTGTCGTCCGGAAGACCGCGCGAGCCGTACCGTTTCGCGAGCTCGCCCGATAGCAGCGTGCCGGCTGCGCGCTTGCTGTTGTCGATCGGTAGCTCGATCACGAGCGGCTTGCCGTCGAGCGCGCCGCGCTTGATCAGCTCGTGATCGAGATGATCCTCGAGCGGCCACGGCTGCGCCTTCTCGAACCGGAGCGGCAGCTTCGTGTGCGAGATCGGGCGGCGCACGATCGCGGACAGATCGAGGTCCTTCGTCTTGTCGAACTTCTTGAGCGTGCGCTTGCGGACCTTCAGGTACTCGACCTTGCCGATCACCTCGTCGAGCGAGCGCGCACCGATTTCGGCGAGCCGGCGGCGCACGCCTTCCGCGACGAACGTGAAGTACGCGACGACTTCTTCGGGCTTGCCGACAAACTTCTTGCGCAGCTCGGGATCCTGCGTCGCGATGCCGACCGAGCACGTGTTGAGGTGGCACTTGCGCAGCATCACGCAGCCGGTCGCGATCAGCGACGCGGTTGCCATCCCGAACTCCTCGGCGCCGAGCAGCGCGGCGACGACGATGTCGCGCGACGTGCGCAGGCCACCGTCGACCTGGATGCGGATGCGATCGCGCAGCCGGTTCTCGACGAGCACCTGCTGGGTCTCGGCGAGGCCGAGCTCCCACGGCAAGCCCGCGCGCTTGAGCGACGACAGCGGCGACGCACCGGTGCCGCCTTCGTAGCCGGCGATCACGACACACGCTGCGCGTGCCTTCGCGACACCCGCGGCGATCGTGCCGACACCGACCTCGCTGACCAGCTTCACGCTGACGCGCGCCCTCGGATTGACGGCGGTGAGGTCGTAGATCAGCTGCGCGAGATCTTCGATCGAGTAGATGTCGTGGTGCGGTGGCGGCGAGATCAGCGTGACGCCGGGCGTCGAGTTGCGCGCCTTCGCGATGCGATCGTCGATCTTGTTGCCGGGGAGCTGACCACCTTCGCCGGGCTTCGCGCCCTGCGCGACCTTGATCTGCAGATCGTCGGCGTTGACGAGATAATGCGTGGTGACGCCGAACCGGCCCGACGCGATCTGCTTGATCGCGGAGCGGCGGAAGTCGCCATTCTCGTCGGGGACGAAGCGGTGCGGCTCCTCGCCGCCTTCACCGGAGTTGGACTTCGCGCCCATCCGGTTCATCGCGATCGCGAGCGTCTCGTGCGCCTCGGCGCTGATCGATCCGAACGACATCGCGCCGGTCACGAAGCGCGAGACGATCGACTTGATCGGCTCGACCTCGTCGAGTGGAATCGGATCGCCACCTTCGATGTCGAGCAGACCGCGCAGCGTGACGAGCGCGTTCTCCTCGTCGTCGCATAGCCGCTCGAACTCCTGGAACTTCGCGGCGTCGTTCGTGCGCACCGAGTCCTGGAGCGCGGCGATCGTCGCTGGCGTCCACTTGTGCAGCTCGCCGGTGCGCCGCCAGCGATACTGGCCGCCGATCGGCAACTGATCGTCGGTTTTCATATAGCCGCGAGCGTGGCGGGCGACCGCCTCGTCGCCAAGCTCCTCGAGCCCGACGCCGTTGATGCGCGACGGGGTGCCGGTGAACCATTGGTCGATCAGATCGCGATCGAGACCGACTGCTTCGATGATCTGCGAGCCGCGATAGCTATGCACCGTCGAGATGCCCATCTTGGACATCACCTTGAGCAAGCCCTCTTCGAGTGCCTTGATGTAGAGCTTCGGCTCCTTGCCCATCGCGCGCACGGTGTCGATCGCGAGGTACGGATTGATGGCAGCAGCGCCGTAGCCGATCAGCAGCGCCACGTCGTGGACTTCGCGGACCTCGGCGGTCTCGACGACCAGACCGACTTGCATGCGAATACCCTCGCGCACGAGGTGTTGTTGCACCGCGGACAACGCGAGCAGTGACGGAATCGCGACGCGCTGCTTGTCGCAGCCGCGGTCGCTGAGGATCAGCACGTTGTGGCCGTCATCGATCGCTTGCACGGCGGCGCGACACAGCTTCTCGAGTGCCTTCTCGAGCCAGCCCGCGCCGTGGCTCACCGGCCACAGCAGCGACAGCGTGATCGGCTCGAACACGCCTTCCTGCGTCGCGCGGATCTTCGCGAGGTCCTTGCTGTCGAGGATCGGGCTGCGCAGCGCCAGCTGGTGGCACTGCTCGGGCGACTCTTCGAACGTGTTGCCGTCGGGACCGAGCGACGACTCGAGCGACATCACGAGCGACTCGCGGATCGGATCGATCGGCGGGTTCGTCACCTGCGCGAACAGCTGGTGGAAGTATGTGAACAGGCTCGGTGCACGTTGCGACAACACCGCGAGCGGCGTGTCGGTACCCATCGAGCCGACCGGTTCCTTTCCGGTGTCGGCCATCGGCGTGATGATGAGATCGATGTCTTCGTCGGTGTAACCGAACGCGCGTTGCTGCTCGAGCAACGGTGCGCCGGTGATCGACGGCGGTGCCTCGGCGGCATCGAGCTCGTCGAGCTCGTACACGTTCTTGTCGAGCCACTTGCGATACGGGAAGCGGCCGGCGACGTCACGCTTGAGCTCGGCGTCGTCGACGATGCGACCTTCTGCCGTATCGACGACGAACATCATGCCGGGCGTCAGCCGGCCCTTCTGCCGCACTTGCTCGGGCGGTACGTCGATCACGCCCGTCTCCGACGCGAGGATCACGCGGTCATCCGTCGTGATCGTCCAGCGCGCGGGGCGTAGGCCGTTGCGATCGAGCGTGGCGCCGACGAGCTGGCCGTCTGAAAACACGATCGCCGCCGGGCCATCCCACGGTTCGAGAAGTGACGACGCGTAGCGATAGAAGCTCTTGCGGTCGTCGTCCATCGCCGCGTTCCCTTCCCAGGCCTCGGGAATCATCATCATCATCGAGTGCGGCAGCGTGCGGCCGCCGAGCGTGAGCAGCTCGACCATGTTGTCGAACTGCGCCGAGTCGCTCTTGCCGGGCACGATGATCGGCCACAGCCGCTCGAGGCCGCCGGAGAACTTCGCGCTCTTCAGCTGGCTCTTGCGCGCCTGCATCCAGTTCGTGTTGCCACGCAGCGTGTTGATCTCGCCGTTGTGCGCGATGTAGCGGAACGGCTGCGCGAGATCCCAGGTCGGAAACGTGTTCGTCGAGAACCGCGAGTGCACGACCGCGATCGCGCTCTCCATGAGCGGCGACTTCAGATCGGTGAAGAACTGCGGCACCTGCGCGGGCAGCAGCAGCCCCTTGTAGACGATCGTCTCGGTCGACAAGCTCGCGACGTGGAAGTAGCCCGACGGATCGGCGCGCCGCTCGCGCACGCGGTTCTCGGTGAGCTTGCGGATCACGTAGAGCGTGCGTTCCCACGCGCTGGGCGGAACGCGCCGCATGCGCACGTAGATCTGGCGGAACACGGGCAGCACGTCGCGTGCGATGCGGCCGACATGGCGCAGATCGATCGGCACGTCGCGCCAGCCGATCACTTGCTGGCCTTCGTCGCGGATCGCGCTCTCGAGCAAGCCTTCGCACGCGGCGCGCAGACCTGGATCGGGCGGCAAGAACACGTTGCCGATCGCGAAGCGGCGATTTGCCGGAATGTCGAAGCCGAGCCGCGCGCCCTCGGCGCGGAAAAACTTCTCGGGTAGCTGCATCAAGATGCCGGCGCCATCACCGGTATCGGGGTCCGCACCGCATGCAGCGCGATGGGACAGGCGTTTAAGGACCTCGAGGCCTTGGTCGACGATTGCTCTCGATCGTTCGCCCTTGATGTGGGCGACAAAGCCGACGCCACAGGCGTCGCGTTCCCCGGCGGTGAAGTCCATGACGCCACGGAGATTAACGCAGCGCGTCGCCTACACCAACCCATTTCTATATGCGCGACGCGGGTTCAGGTCACAACGCAAGTTCTGCAACGAGATCCCCGGGGCTCAACTGCTGAACCTCAGGGCCGAGCTCGCGCGCGTCGAGGGCGTAGCCGACCGAGCCTTTCGGAAGCGGCATGCCGGTGACGAGCGCGAACCAGGTCGGCGCGTCGGTCGCCGGCAACGTGCCGGCGCGACCATCGTCGGCCGCGCCAGACATCAGACGCGCGAGGCGCATCGCTTTACTCTCGTTGTCGCGCCGCCGGTACATCGTGAACGAACCGTCGCGCTCGCGAATATAGATGACGTTACCGCGTGCCGCGGCGTGAATGCACGCGAGGTCCCATAGCGTCGGCCTGGCGCCGACGCCGAGCGCATCCGCGAAGTCGCGGCCGACGTGTGCGAGCGCCGCGCGGTAGCCGCCGACGTCATGCAGCTCTCTGCGGCCGCGGATGCCCACATCGAGCCAGCGCAGCCGCCGCTCGGCGAGATCGATCGTGAGCGGCACGTTGATCACCGAACGTCCGCGCAGATCGAAGCGCTGCATCACCGAGCGCGGATCGAAGTACTGGCCTTCGTCGGGCGCGAGCATCATGCCGGCGAAGCCGTGGGTGAGCTGCTCGAACGGAACGTCGTTGTAGCTGAACACCACCATCACGAGATGG
>DASUFX010000343.1:0-3861 GCA_036274355.1 Kofleriaceae bacterium
AGCCCGCCCTGGCTGCGGTCGAGACCGCGATAGCCCTGCGTGAACACCTCGAACACGTGCGGCAGGAACTGCGGCTCGATACCGATTCCGTTATCGCGTACGCGAACGCTGACGCTGCCGCGGTCAACCTCGACCTGGAGACCGATCTCGCCGCCATCAGCCGTGTACTTGGCCGCGTTGTGCAGCACGTTGCTGAAGATCTGGCTCAAGCGCGAGAAGTCGCCGAACACCCAGACCGGCGTCTCGGGCACGTCGACGGACAACACGTGGCGCTTGGAATCGAAGAACGGCCGCACTATCTCGAGGCTGTGCTCGATGACCTTGCCGAGCTCGACGGCCTCCCGGTGGAGCGTGATCTTGCCCTGAGTGATGCGCGAAACATCGAGCAAATCGTCGACGAGCCCGGCGAGGTGCGTCACTTGCCGCTCGATGACCTCGCGTACCCAGGCGATGCGAGCATCGTTCGGCGCCACCTTGTCGAGCACCTGCGCCGACGTGACGATCGGCGCGAGCGGATTGCGCAGCTCGTGCGACAGCATCGCGAGGAACTCGTCTTTGCGGCGGTTCGCTTCCTGGAGCTTTTCTTCGGCCGACTTCGCGCGCGCCATCTCCCGGCCGAGCGTGCTGTAAAGCTGCGCGTTGTCGAACGCGATGGCCGCGCGGGTCGCGATCTCGAGCAGCCCGCGCTCATCGAGCGTCAAGGCGTCGTGATCGACGGTTCCGACGGCGAGCGCGCCGATGTTGCGCTCGCCGACCCGAAGCGGCAGCACGTGGGCGACGCGCAGCCATGGCGGCCAGTGGCTCGAGCCGCCGGCGTCAGTGCGAACCTCGAGCGGATAGCCCCCGCTTTGGACCTCGACCATCGCCCGCCGGACTCCGGGCGGCAGCAGCGTGAGCGCCTCGAGGAGACGAGCCGGCTCGCGGTCTTGCCGATACAACCCTAGATGACCGTTGCCGGTGTCGACCGACAACACCGCGCAGCCGCCAACGCTCGGCACGAGCACCTCGAGCAGACGCTCCATACTCGCGCGCAGATCGAGTGACGACGACAGCTCCCGACTCGCGAGAGCGATCAAGTCGGACCGCCGCTGCGCGGCTTCCGCCGCCGCGCGCGCGGCCTCGGCGCGCGCAACTTTCGCGGCGCGACGCTGGGCGCGGTACAGATCGACGAACACGCGAACTTTGCTGCGCAGGATCGCCGGCACGACGGGCGTCAGGATGTAGTCGACTGCACCGAGCTCGTACCCTCGTTCAGTTTGCATCTCGTCGGCATACGCCGTGACGAAAATGATCGGCGTGTGCGCCGTGCGCCCATGCTTGCGGACTAGCTCGGCCGTCTCGATGCCGTCGATCTCCGGCATGTTGACGTCGAGCACGATGACGGCGAACTCGCGCTCGAGCAGCTCGCGCAGCGCCTCGGCGCCGGAGCCGACGAGCACGAGGTTCTCGTCGAGATCGTCGAGCACCTCGCGGAACGCCAGCCGCTTATCGGGCAGGTCGTCGACGACGAGAATGTTGACTTTGTCTTCCACGTGAACCGCGCGTCAGCGATGCAGCCAGCTTTTCAATACGCCCAGCAGATGGATGGTGTCGACGGGCTTCGACAGGTAGTCCCACGCACCCGCTTCGATGCATTTCTCGCGGTCGCCCTTCATGGCCTTCGCGGTCACGGCGATAATCGGCAGATCCTTGCGCTGCTCGAGCTTGCGGACCTCGCGCATCGTCGTGAGGCCGTCCATCTCCGGCATCATGATATCCATCAGCACGATGTCGATCGACGGGTCCTCCTCCACGAGGCGGATCGCTTCATGGCCGTTGTTGGCCGAGATGATCTCCATGCCGTGGTCGTGCAGCACCGTGGAAAGAGCGAAGATGTTGCGCATGTCGTCGTCGACGACCAGTGCCTTCTTGCCTTCGAGGACGCGACTGTCGTGGTGCAAACCCTCGATCGCTTGACGCTCGCCTTCCGACAGCTCGCTCACCGAGCGGTGCAGCGAGAAATAGACGGCGTCCACGAGCCGCTCGAGCGAACGCGCCTCGCGCAGCGCGAACATGCCGTCACGGCGGCGCCAGCGCGATAGTGCGTCGCCGCCACCAGTGCCGTAGATCACGACCGAGAGCTGGCGCGTCAACGCGCGTTGCTCGGCCACCTCGATGAGATCGGCGGGCTGCAGATCTGTCGAGCCCGACTCGATGACGAGGCAGTCGATCAGGTCCTTGCGCAGCAAGTCGCAGATTTCGGCCGCCTCCGTCGTGGCGATGACGTCGATGGCCGCCTCCGCGAAGCGCGACTGCACCACATCGAGGTCGCCGCCCGGCGCCATGGCCAGACATACGCGCTTGCGCGGCCGCGCGACGTAGTCGGCGAGCTGCTCGATGGCGTCGTCGATGACCTCCGTGGAAGCGACGGGCTTGGTGATGAAGCCGATCGCGCCCGACGACAACGCTCGGTCGCGGGAATCATCCGTCGAGACGATGCAGATCGGGATGTGCCGCGTCGACAGATCGGCCTTCAGGCGATCGAGGATGCGCCACCCGGGCATGTCGGGGAGGAAGATGTCGAGCGACACGATCGTCGGCATGTACTCCTTGATCAGGGAGATAGCCGTCGCGGCTTTGGCCGTGACGAGCCCCGTGAAGCCGCGGCGCCGCGCCGCGTCGAGCAGCACCTTCGCGAACGCGAGGTCGTTCTCGACGATCAGCATCGTGCGATCGCCCGGGTGAATGCTCGCCCGATCGTCGCCGGCTTCGTTGACCGCCGCCCCCGGCGCCTCCTCCTCGATATAGAGCGGCTGCACCGCCGCGGCTTTCGGCGCGGCCGGGGGCGTCGAGCGAAACTCCTGCGCGCTCGGCCGAGTCATGCGGCTCGGGCGCGCCGCCTCGACTGGCAGGTACAGCGTGAACGTGCTGCCTTCGCCGGGCACGCTCGTCAGCCGAATTTCCCCGCCGAGCAGCTTCGAGAGCTCGCGGCTGATCGCCAGACCCAAGCCGGTGCCGCCGTACTTGCGCGACGTCGATCCATCGGCCTGTTGGAACGCCTCGAAGATGATTTGCTGCTTGTCCGGCGAGATGCCGATGCCGGTATCCGTCACGGCGAACGCGACGACCTGTTCCGCGGTGGCCAGATCTTCGTTGTCCGGCGACCAGCCGCCCGCGGCTGGGCTCACCAGCAGCGACACCGAGCCTTCGTGCGTGAACTTGAACGCATTCGACAGCAAGTTCTTGATGATCTGCTGCATGCGCTTGATGTCCGTCAGCATCGTGCGCGGCACATGCGGGTCGAGGTGCACCTCGAACGCAACCTGCTTCGCCTCGGCCACGTGACGGAATGTGCGCTCGACGTAACGCTGCAGATCGAGCAGCCGCAGCTCGCTGATGTCGGCGACGACCGTGCCCGATTCGATCTTCGAGAGATCGAGAATGTCGTTGATCAGCGCGAGTAGATCGTTGCCCGAAGCATGAATCGTCTTGGCGGACTCGACTTGGCGCAGGCTCAAGTTGCCTTCCGGATTCTTCGCTAGCTTGTCGGACAGAAGCAGCAAGCTGTTGAGCGGCGTGCGTAGCTCGTGCGACATGTTCGCAAGGAACTCGGACTTGTACTTCGACGTCAACGCGAGCTGGGTCGCCTTTTCTTCCAGCGCTTGGCGAGCCTGCTCGACCTCGGTGTTCTTGCGCTCGACTTCCTGGTTTTGGTGCGCGAGCTGGCGCGCCTTCTCTTCGAGCGCCTGGTTCGTCTGCTGCAATTCCTCGGCGAGCGATTGCGACTGCGTGAGCAGCGTCTCCGTCCTCGTGTTCGCCTCGATCGTGTGAATGACGATGCCGATCGATTCCATGAGCTGGTCCAGGAACGCCTGGTGCGAA
>DASUFX010000344.1:0-9494 GCA_036274355.1 Kofleriaceae bacterium
CTACGATCGACGCGGTGCGCGCATGGCTCGTCATCGTGGTTCTGCTGCTCGGCGCTTCTTGCGAGAAGAAGCCGGCGGCGGGCACCGGCGCGGGCAGCCAGGCCGCTCCGAAAGATGATGAGGCCGCGCGCGAGCAGGCGCGGTTCGATGCGGAGCGCCGCCCCGACAAGGTCGTCGAAGCGCTCGGCATCAAGCCGGGCTCGATCGTGGCCGACGTCGGCGCGGGCTCGGGTCTGCTCACCGTGCATCTCGCACGCGCGGTGGCACCGAACGGCAAGGTGGTCGCGACCGACGTCGACGGTGCGGTGCTCACCTTACTCCGGCAGCGGCTCGAGAAAGCGAACCTGGCAACCGTCGTCGAGCCACGCGTTGTGGCGGCCGACACTCCCGGCCTGGAGCCGGCGACGTACGATGCAATTCTGCTCGCTGAAGTCGATCACTATTTCACCGACGCGCCGGCGTGGTTGAAAGCCGCCGGCACTGCGCTAAAGCCAGGTGGGCGCATCGTGATCTCGAATCGCATCTATCACCGCCAGCAAAGCATGGCGAACGCGAAGAAGGCGGGCCTCGAGCTCGTCAGCGAATCCACGCCGGTGCCCACTCACTTCATTGCCGTGTTCACCGTTCCACCGGAGGCGAAGAAGAAATGAACTACGCGCCGCTCGCAATGCTCGTCGTGCTCGCCGGATGTCCCAGCGACGATGGCAATCCATCGGTCCTGTGGTTCGCGCCCAATGGTTCGGAGACGGAGCTGAAGCTCCAGGACTCCGAACCGTCGCCCTGGTGAGCGCCAGGCGTCGGGGCCGGTGGCTCTGAAGAAGCAGCATTCGACCTGAAGGCGAGCATTCCTTCGGGGACGTACCACTTCGTCCTCGATTGCATCGTCATTGCCGGCGTCGACATGCAGTTCGATCTCATGCACCGGCGCGGCGCCGATAACACGACGATCACGACGTGGACGCATCACTTCGATCCGCTGGCGACGGGCTTCGACGCGCAGAAATACGAGCTCGACATGCAGGGCGCGAAGGTAGACTTCGCCGTCGGCGACAAGCTCGTGTTCCGCTACTCGGCGAGCAACACGATCATGGCCGAGGCATGGATCCCGAACGGCGACGGCAAGCTGTCCAACGGCCGCGTCCCGAACATCAAGCTCCCGCAGTGAGCGCGGGTTAGCCGACGTCAGCGACAGCGCGCCGCGGATCTCGCACTTGCGTAGATATGAAGCTCGCGGCGTCCGTGCTCGTGGTGGTTCTCGCTGGTTGCGCCGCCGATGGCGCGGATAGCGTTGGTGGCGCTGGTACCAACCCGCCCACGCTGTGGCTCGCGATGGGGTCGGGCAGCGTGATGAAGCTGGTGGACGTCGAGCCCCATCCCTATTGAGCACCCGGCATCGGGGCCGGTGGCTCCGAAGAAGCAGCGTTCGCTCTCCAAGGCGATGTGCCGGCCGGCACGTATCACTTCGTGCTCGATTGCATCGTCGTGTCGGCTGTCGATGTCTCGTTCAAGTTGATGGTCGAGAATGCCGGCAACATCGTGGTGCTTGCCGAGTGGTCGAAGCACTTCGACCCATTGTCGACGGGCTACGACGCGCAGGCCTATGCGGTCGACAAGCAAGCGCCTGCGATCAAGTTCACGCCGGGCGATCAGCTCGTGCTGCGTTACAGCGCGTCGAGTAGCTCGAAGGCCGACGCGTGGATCCCGAACGGCGACGGCCAGCTGTCGCATGGCCGGCTCCCGAACCTCACGCTTCCTTAGGGTTAGTCACTGCGTGCCCGCTTGTTTGGGCAACTGTCGGTGCACGCAGTGGCTGACCCCGTTATGCTGATCGGGTGCGTGTCGGGATCGCGTGCGTCGTCGTGTGCGTTGCGGGTTGCGGCCGCATTGCATTCGACACACGCGACGATGGCGGAGGTGGCAGCGGCACGACCGATGTCGGTGCGAGCGATGTCGGCATCCCGCCCGGCTCCTATACGCGCACGATCAGCATCACTGCGGGCGCGCGAGACGTGCCCGCCGGCTACTCGATCAGCCTTGCGCTCGACCACGCGATGCTCGTTGCGACCGGCAAGTCGTTCACGAGCGGCCAGGATCTCGGTGTGCTGCGCGGCGGCCTGGATATCGATCGCGTGCTCGATGCTGGCGCGCAGTGGAATTCGCCGACCACACGAATCTGGTTTCGCACCGCGAGCGTGATTCCCGCAAACACGACGAACACCGAGCACGTGCTGGTCTACGGACGCGATGCGACGACGCCCGTCGCCGACCCGAACCAGGTATTCCTGGTGGCCGAGGACTTCGAAAACGGGCTCGGTGGCTGGCAAGTCGGCGCCGGCAGCTGGAGCATCGTTCCTGCCGCGGCGCACAGTGGTACCGGCGGGGTCGTGATGACCGGGCCGCTCGCCGGTGCGAATCGCTGGATCGAATGCGTCGGGCTGAATGCAGCCGATATCGCGCTCGAATCATACTGGCACGTGACCGGTGCAGCCGGCAACGACCTCGGCATGGGCGTGCGCAGCGCGGCACAGTCGTCGCCGCGGCACTATTTGATCAACCTCGAGCAGGCAAACGGCCTCGTGCTCGCGAAGGACACCGCGAGCGGCTTCATGACGCTGTCGCCGTACGTGACGCCACCGACGGCGAACACGTGGACGCGCGTAGCGATCATGATCGCGGGCCAGAACGCTCGCGTGCTCGTGAACGAGACGCAGGTGATTCCGGCGGCGGGCTCGACCGACGTCGGCAGCGAGCTGGCGACCGGCTCGGTGAGCCTCTACGCGTACCAGCTCGGCAACGGACAATCCTGGTACGTCGACGATCTGACCGTACGCAGGTATGTCGATCCGGAGCCGACGACGACGCTCGGCCCCGAGCAGCAGAACTAGTGCTCTTCGAGATAGTCGAGATCGACGCCGAACGTCTCGCGTAACCCGACGAGACCGACGACCGCGACACCGATCGCGAAGACACCGACCGCCGCGGCCGAGCCGAGTAGCCCGAGCGGTTTCGTGAGCTGCTCGAACATGATCGTGAGCAGCACGACCGAGCCGCGCACGAAGTTCGGTGACGTCGTCGCGACGGTCGCGCGCAGGTTCGTGCCGAATTGCTCCGCGCCGATCGTCGCAAACACTGCCCAGTAGCCGGTGAACAGGCCGAGCACGGCGAGAATCGCGTAGAAGACCACGAGCGACGTGCCGCCGAACGTGAAGTACGCGACGACCGTGAGCGCGGTGCCGGCGATAAAAATCGCGAGCGCCCGCCGCCGCGAACGCATCCACTGCGAAAGCAGGCCGGCTGCCAGATCGCCGACCGCGAGTCCGGCGTACGCGATCATGAATGCGGTCGCGGGCCGCGGCTTGTCGGGGAGTCCGAGTGCGGCGCCGAGGTCGTTACAGAACGCGACGAGGATGCCGACCGCGTACCAGATCGGCACGCCAACCGCGATGACCCGGAGGTAGCGCAGGAAGCGTTCCTTGTTCGTGAACAGCGCGAAGAAGTTGCCGCGCGAGACGTGGGCCTGCTGGCGCACGGCGTGGAACATGCCGGACTCGACGACGCCGATGCGAAGGACGAGCAGGCCAAGGCCGAGCCCGCCGCCGATGTAGAAGGCGGTCCGCCAGTGCACGCCCTCGTAGATCATCGGCATGCCACCGCCGACGATGCCGGCGACGACGCCACCGAGAATGCCGAACGCGGCGACGATCGTCGTGCCGATGCCGCGGGAATGCTTCGGCATCAGCTCGCTCACCAGCGTGATGCCGGCGCCGAGCTCGCCTGCGAGGCCGATGCCCGCGATCAGCCGGCACACCGCGTACTGGCCGATGGTGTTGACGAAGCCGTTCGCGAGGTTCGCGAGCGAGTAGACGATGATCGAGCCGAACAGCACCGAGAGCCGGCCGCGCTTGTCGCCGAGCATGCCCCACGCGATACCGCCAACGAGCATGCCGCCCATCTGGCAGTTGAGCAGGAAGATGCCTTGCTCACGCAGCGCGTCGCCCTTGTAGCCGAGCGCGGTGAGGCTCGGCACGCGGACGGTGCCGAACAGAATGAGATCGTAGATATCGACGAAGTAACCGAGAGCTGCGACGACGACCGCAAGAGTCGCGGCGCGTTGCATACGTCCGTCAGAGACCACGGCGCGACTATACGCGTTATAACGCTCATATGAAGCACCTGGCCCTGGCGGTAGCTCTCGTGATCGCGAGTCACGCCTCCGCGCGCGCACAGGGTGGCGAGCAGCGTGCGTGGGTCAAGGAGGTGCCGAATCTCGAGACCTGGAAGCGGTACTCGAAGACGGTCGGCAGCGATGAGTTCGGCAAGGCCGTCATCGATGTAAAGACCAACGCGATCTATTTCATCGACGTAAATCTGTTCAACATCCACGCCGACTTCGTGCTCGGCGTGCTGCTCAAGCAGCCGTGGACCGCTGCGAACGTGCGCGAGTACAACAAGAACTACGAGCGCGTGAAGCCGCGCTTCATTCTCTGCTACCTCACGCACCACCTGAAGGTCGACAAGTGGACGTTCTCGTTCTGGGAGGGCGACAAGATCGGTCCCGACGACGTGATGCGCGTGAGCAAGCGCTTCCAGGAGACGTTCTTCATGAAGAGCCTGCCGTTCCGTCCCGACTCGCCGATGCAGCAGGCGGTCGCGAACGACGTCAAGAAGCGCGGCCTCAAGACGATCACGAATGATGAGATCTACAAGGCAGCCACGTTCCAGGCGTTCAACAAGGGCCGCACCGTCGGCAAGCTGCGCATCGTGCCGGTCGGCACGCCGTTCGAATCGTTGACGTTCGAGCGCACTGACATCGTGCTGCTGCAAGAGAGCTACCCGGACATCACGCCGGTCGCTGGCATCATCGCGTCGCAATTCTCGACGCCGCTCTCGCACGTGAACCTGCGCGCCGGCGCGTGGAAGATCCCGAACGCAGGCGACAAGAAGGCACGTGACAAGTACGGCAAGCTCGACGGCAAGGTCGTCTATTACGAGGTGACCGACACCGCGATCACGCTGCGCGAAGCGACCGCTGCCGAGATCAAAGAGCTCGAGAACAAGATCTTCAAGGCGCGACACGTCGATCTGCCGGAGGCAGACACGAAGACGACGCACCTCGCGATGCTGACGCGCATGCGCGCGAAGGACGTGCTGCGGTACGGCACGAAGGCGTCGAACCTCGGCGAGATCGTGACCGCCAACCTCGAAGGCGTGCGCGTGCCGCCCGGCTTCGGCGTGCCGTTCTTCTATTACGTCCAGCACATGCAGAAGAACGGCCTCGACAAGAAGGTCGAGGAGCTGCTGACAAACCCGAAGTTCAAAGACGGCGAGTGGCGCAAGACCGCGCTCGAGCAGCTGCGGACCGCGATCACCGAAGCACCGATCGATCCCGATACGGTCGACATGCTCTACAAGCGCGTGCGGCTCAAGCTCGGCGGCAAGGGCGTGTTCGTGCGCAGCTCGTCGAACTCCGAGGACCTGCCCGGCTTCAACGGCGCCGGCCTCTACGACACGATCGGCAACGTCGTCGGCAAGAAGCAGCTCGGCGAGGCGCTCAAGAAAGTGTGGGCGTCCCTGTGGAACCTCCGCGCGGTCGACGAGCGGACCGCATTCGGCATCGACCATCGGCAGGCGTACATGGCCGTGCTGATCCAGGTCGGCGTCAACGCGACCGCGGCCGGCGTGCTCGTCACGAAGAACCTGTGGGATCCGGGAGACGACCACAGCTTCACGATCAACTCGAAGTGGGGCCTCGGCGAGCGCGTCGTGCCGGGTCAGAAACTGCCCGAGCAGATCATCTTCGACCCGACGAATGACGGCACGAAGATCATCTCGCGCGCAGACGACCCGGTGATGCTCGTGTTCGACGAGCACGGCGGCATGAAGGAGCTGCCGGTTCCGGCCGGCGCGGGCGTGATTCTGAGCGAAGAACGTGCGAAGAAACTGTCCAACATGGTCGAGAAGTTCATGCCGGTGTTCACACACGGTCAGCCGCTCGATGTCGAGTGGGTGCTCGAAGGCGAGGATGTGTGGATCGTGCAAGCCCGCCCATACGTGGGGTCGTGATGCGTCACGCGTTCGCCTTGATCGTGCTCGCTGCGTGCGAGATCCAGCCGGCGCCGAAGAAGCAAGCAGTGCCGCCGCCACCACCGCCGGCCGCACAGGTCGAAGCGCCAAAGCCTGTCGAGCCGCCCCCGCCGAACGCAGGCTCGGGCTCGGCGTTGCCCGCGCCGCCAAAGCTCGAAGTCACCGCGGCGTGCCTCGAGGTCGGCGCGAAGGTCGCCTCGGTGTTCATCGACACCGAGGCCGATCCGGCGCAGAGGAGCGTCAAAGAGCAGGAGCGTGGGAACATGACGCGCAAGATCGCCGAGGCGTGCACGGTCCAAGGCTGGAGCGACGAGGCGCGTACGTGCTACCTCGGCACGAAGACGCCCGCCGAGATCAAAGCGTGCGAGACGAAGTTCCCGCGCCCACGACCGACGCAGCCACCGCGGCCGCCATCGCGGGTCGAAGGCAATCCGTAGCTAGGCCGACTTCTTGGCGAGCTCTTGCTTGCCGCGCCACTGGTCGAGCACCGACGCGCGATGCACGCAGCCGATCGTGCAGAACGGCGCGCACGCCTTCTCGGTGTCGAACTCGCGCGCGATGTCGTCACGCGTGTACTCGGCGAGCGGCGTGCCCGGGTAGCCGCGCTGCTGCGAGCAGTAGTGCACGAGCCCGTTCTCGCAGATGTACAGGTAGCGCGCGCCGGCGCGGCACTGCCAGTCGTTCGGCTTGCCGTCGAGCAGGTTGTCCTGGAAGCCGCGAATGCGCGTGTACATGCCGGCGCCGACCGCCACGATCTCGTCGTAGATCGCGCGCTCGCGCTGCGACAGCGCCTGGAGGTGGCCGGTGCCGTCGTGGATGATGCCGACCGACGTCGAGAAGCCGAGCTCCTTGGCACGCCTCGCGATCGTCAGCGCGTCCTCGGGATGCGCGCAGCCCGAGCCGAGCACCGAGTTCACGTTGACCTGAAACTGCGCGTGCGCCGCGAGGTTGACGAGCTTGCTGTCGAGCACCTTGAGGCTCTTCTGCGAGACGTCGTCGGGCCTCACGTTATCGATGCTGATCTGTAAGTACTGCAGGCCGGCGCGGTTGAGACCAGCGATCCGCTCGGGCTGCAGGAAGTAGCCGTTCGTGATGAGGCCTGCGATCATCTTCCGCTCGCGGATGCCCGCGACGATGGCCTCGATGTCGGGATGAAGCATCGGCTCGCCACCGCTCACGGTCACGATCTCGGTCTTCAACTCGGCGAGCTTGTCGAGCCAGCGCAGTACGTCAGCGAGCGGGACTGGCTTGGAGACCTTGTCGTACTCGTTGCAGTAGCCACACGCGAGGTTGCATTTGCGCATGGGCACGATCTGCGCGAGCACCGGATGATGGCGATCGAGCAATGCTCGTACGGCAATCCCTGGTCCAGCCCAAAGCGCGTGTCCCCGTTTCAGCCACGTCCAAATGCCCATTCTTGAGCTACATTAAGCACGGTTTTTCGGGGTACGCAGGCACTCCGTTCGGCAAATGCGTCGCTTCATTCTTCTTCGCTTGAACAACTGGTGGCGTGCGTTCGTGCTCGCGTTAGCGGCATACGCGGTCTTGGGCATGGTTGTGCTCGCCCTGGTGCCACACCTTGCCGGCGTGTTCCTGCTCGGTGCCTACTGCATCCCGGCGAACTCGGTGATCCCGATTCCGCACGAGCCCGCGATCCTGTACTTCGCCAAGTTCTATGACCCGTTCTGGTGCGCGCTTGCCGGCACCATCGGCAGCTTGATCGCCTGCTTCGCGGACTACGCGATGGTCGGCGCGGCACTGCGTCATCGCGCGCTCGCGAAGACCCGCAATTCGGCGCTGTTCCAGTGGTCGACGAAATGGATGAAGCGGTACCCGTTCGCGATCACGGTGCTGTTCTCGTTCACCCCGCTGCCGATCTCGATCGTGCGCATCCTCGCGCCGGCGGTCGAATACAACGTGCGCCGCTACATGCTCGCGCAGATCGTCGGGCGCTTCCCGCGCTTCTACCTGCTCGCGCTCGTCGGCCACGCTGTCATGATCCCGAACTGGATCCTGATCGGCCTCGGTATCCTCTTGCTCGCGACGTTCTTCCTCGGGGCACGGTCCGTCGAGGCTGACGACGACGATCTCGACGACGACGAGCCCGAGCCCGACTACGCGAACGCCGCGTAGCTACCAGCTGCGCTTCGTCTTCGACTTCGCCTGGCCGTACTCGGCGAACCGCTCGCGCACCTTGTCGAGCTCGCCACCGTCGAGGATGTGCGGCGAGCCGATCTGCGCGGCGTGCCAGTACTGCGCCGCGAGCGTTTCGACTTCGGCCGCGAGGCGCAGCGCCTTCGCGAGCGAGGTGCCAAGCGCGACCATGCCGTGGTTCGCGAGTAGGCACGCATCACCACCGTGCAGCGCACTCACCGCGTTGAGCGCGAGCTGCGCGCTGCCAAACGTCGCGTATTCGGCGCATGGAATCTCGTCGGAGCCGGCGAGCACGACCATGTAATGCAGCGCGGGAATCGGCCGGCGCAGCGTCGAGATCGTCGTGCAGAACAACGAGTGCGTATGCACGATCGCCTGGATGTCCTGCCGCGCGCCGAGGATGTCCATGTGCAGGCGCCACTCGGTCGTCGGCGTGCGCTGGCCGGGACGCACCGTGCCGTCGTGCTCGATCTTGACGACATCGTCGGCGACGATCTTCTCGTAGGGCATACCCGACGGCGTGACGTAGAACGCGTCGTTGAACCGCACGCTGACGTTCCCCGACATGCCGGGCGTCAGGCCGAGCGCGCTCATCTGCTTGGCCGTGTCGACCAGCTCGTCGCGGAGGCGCTGCGTCATCGCCCGTACTTTCGCATCAGCGCTGGTGCTCGGGGAACAGCGCAGCGAGCGATGCGCGCGTCGGCTCGGCGATCCCGCGCTCGGTGATGAGGCCGGTCATCAGGCGGCGGGGCGTGACGTCAAACGCAGGGTTTGCGACCGCACTGCCCTGCCCGACCACCTGCACGCGCGCGGAACGGCCCCCGGTGTCGTGGCCGGCGATGAAGCGGACCTCGTCGCCCGAGCGCTCCTCGATCGGAATGTCCCGACCTTCATCGATCGTCCAATCGATGCTCGGCGACGGCACGGCCGCGAAGAACGGCACGTGGTTATCGTGCGCCGCGAGCGCCTTCAGGTAGGTACCGATCTTGTTGCAGACGTCGCCGGAGCGCGTCGTGCGATCGGTCCCGACGATGCACAGGTCGACGTCGCCGTGCTGCATCAGGTGGCCGCCGGCGTTGTCGGCGATCAGGGTGTGCGCGACGCCGTGCTGCGCGAGCTCCCACGCCGTGAGCAGCCCCTGGTTGCGCGGCCGCGTCTCGTCGACCCAGACCTCGACCGGGACGCCGGCCTCGTGCGCGCGGTAGATCGGCGCGATCGCGGTGCCCCAGTCGACGGTCGCAAGCCACCCCGCGGTG
>DASUFX010000345.1:0-10836 GCA_036274355.1 Kofleriaceae bacterium
GGCGGCCCCAGCGGGCAAGCGATGACGTACGCCTGGGGTTTCGAGTGGGAATGATCAGACCAATCGCCCGGATCTGCCTCGAAGCTCTTCGCGAGCGACGGTTTCTCGTTCAGCTTCGACACGTGCCGGGCGGTGATCGTCGTCGACGCAAGCACGATTGTCGCCAACGTCACGCCACGAGTACGAGCACGAACCGCATCACGCATATCCACAAGACAACGCACGACGCTGCGAGTTGCGTCTACGTACCGGCTTCAGCGCCGCGGTTGTGCTGCAGACAAACGCCGACGCGGCGAGCACCAGTGCGATGCTCGCCGCGCGATAGACCGTGACTTGCGTCGCGATCACGATGTCTGCTTACTGGCCAGCCGGGTGGAACGTGAACGGATAGTTCACCTGCACGCCACCGCCGTCGGGCCTCGGGAACTCGATGGTCGAGACGACGTCAGCGACGCAGTTCGCAACCGTCGGGTCGACACCAGCGCCCGTCGACGACGTCACCGAGCCAGCCGGCGTGATGAAGAAGCTGACCGACACGGTGCCTTCGAGGCCCGGCTTCGCGAGCAGCTGCTTCTCGTAGCAGTACTTGATCTTGTCGATGTTGCGCTTGATGTAGCGGCGGATGATCGACTTATCGAGACCGCCCTTCGCGTCCGGCTGACCGATGATTGGCGTCGGCACGCCCGGCGGATGCTTGCGCGTACCGAGCACGCCACCGCCCGGGCCATCCCAGCCACTGCGGCCGAACTTACCGAGGCCGATCTTGCCGTAGCCCGGCCGCGTACCGATGATGCCGTCGCAACCCGTGCCCCCCGTACAGCCACCGCCGGCGCCGAAGCCACTACGGCCGTAGCCGAAGTAGCCGAAGCTCTCGCCGTCGGCGCCGTAGATCGCGCCGTAGACGTTCGCGTCATCGGGACCACTCGATAGATTGTCGGTCGCGGTCAGCGACGCGAACGCATCGCCACTCTGCAGCGAGACCGAGCCGAGGATACCAGCCGTGCGCGCTTCTTCGATCGCCTGGATGCGAGCGACCGCCGGATCGATGTTGTTGTTCTTCATCCGCATGTGACCGTCCTTGCGATCACTCTTCGTCGTGCCTGCGGCGCCTTCGGCAAGCGCCATCTGCGCGCTCGCACCTTCCGAGCCCGCGCCACCGTCGTCGACCGCGTCGCGCTCTTCGGGCGGCGTGTTCTCTTCGATGACGCTCTTCGCGCGGATGTCCGTCTCCTCGTGCATCGCGAGATCGATCGACGCCGTCCCCGCCTCGACTGGAATGTACGAGAGCAGGAGCACGATGCCGAGGTGCACGCCGAGCGAGCCAGCGAAGTAGCTCATCGTGCGGCTCTGCAGACCCGCGAACAGCGGCACGCTTTGGCGACGCGGCTTCGCGACCGGCGAGACGACGAACTGCGTCTGGCCGACCTTCGTGCGAATGCGCGAGGTCAGCGCGAGCGGCAGCTCGAATGCACCGGGCTGCGTCATCGACGGACGCGCGTGGCCCTTGGCAGCGAGCTCGGCAAGCGGCGTCGCGCGACCATCGATGATCGCCTCGCCCGTCATGCCGGTGCCGAAGTTGAAGACGAAGTCATCGCCGTGAGGCGCGACGAGCGGGAAGCTCGGCGAGGGTGCGCCTTCGAGCGGCTGCTCGACGCCCGGCGCAGTGCCGATGCGGTAGTAGGGGCTCTTGCGCTCGTCGCGGATGCGCAGCAATGCGCCGGCGAGCGACACGATACCGATGGCGAAGCCACCGAACGCGAGCCAGTCGTAACCGCCGCTCAGTTGCTGCGCGCGGTACGCGTACGCCGGCTTGTGCGCGACGTGTGTCCAGTACTCGAGCGCGCCCTTGTTGTAGGCCGCCGTCTTCACTGACACGTAGAACGCGATCGCCGACACGAGCACGCACAGCGCACCGGTAGCGAGCAGCGCCCACGTCCGCGACGTGATCTTGCCGCTATGTGGGTCCATGCAGTGCTTCACGTCGACAACCGAGTCGCCGAGCATG
Source organism: Kofleriaceae bacterium (assembly GCA_036274355.1). Classification (GTDB taxonomy): domain Bacteria; phylum Myxococcota_A; class Polyangia; order Haliangiales; family Haliangiaceae; genus JABFXX01. Next base: position 2,006 of record DASUFX010000345.1, read on the forward strand.
GTTGCGACTTCGATTGCTTTCCCGCGTTGTTCAGATAGCTCGATTTCTGCAGACATGTAGACAGACCTCCGTCGAGGCGCCCGCGCGCCTAGCCGCTCACACGCTTCACTCAGTTGGCGAATGCGTTGCGGTTCTGCGGATTCGGACAACGGAGGTTCGCCTAGGTTCCGGAGATTTTTGGCTGCAACCACCTCCGGCGATCGGTGTCTGCTACCGTTCGCGCGATGCTCGACGTACGCGGGTTACGCGTCGCGCTTCCCGACGGACGGGTGCTGATCGACAACATCGATCTGCGCATCGCGCCGGGCGAAGTCGTGGTGCTGCTCGGCGGATCGGGCGCAGGTAAATCGACGTTCGCGCGCGTGCTGTTCGAGCGCGAAGAGCTGGATGACGCCGGATTCGACGTGGTTGCCGCGACGCTCGATCTCGATCGCGCGCAGCTCGGCCTCGTGCCTCAGAGGGGCGCGCTGTTCGATCACCTCGACGTGCGTGGCAACCTCGAGCTCGCGCTGCGGCAAGGCGACAGCAAAGATGATCCGGCGACGTGGCTCGAGCGCGTCGGACTCGAGCGCGAGCTCGCCGAGGCCGGCACGCCAGTGACGAAGCTCTCGGGTGGTCAGGCACAACGCGTGGCCGTGGCGCGCGTGCTCGCAAGCCGGCGCAAGCTGCTGTTCCTGGACGAGCCGAGCGTCGGCTTGGACCCGCATCGCGTACGAGTGCTCGCGCGGTTGATCCGCGAGCAGGTGAAGGCGCTCGGCGTGTCGGCGATCGTCGTCACGCACGATGTCGCGCTCGCGGCGGGCGTCGCCGATCGGTTGTTCTTGCTGTCGCTCGAGAACCGCAAGCTCGAGCAGCTGTTCGCTGACCGCTGGCCGGGCGCACTCGAAGAGGCCGGGCATTCGGCCGAGGAGCGCGGACGCTGGCTCGTCGAGCTCGAGGCGGCACTTGTCGATCATCTCGACAAGCACGGCGACAAGCCACCACCGCAAGGCACACCGAAGCCGCGCGGCGTGCTGACCAAGCTCGCGCGCGTCGCCGATCCGTTGCTCGCGCCGTTTCGCGTCGCCGCGATCGCAGCGGTGAAGGCACCGGTGCAGCTCGTGAAGAATCCGCGCGACTTCGCGATCATCGCGAGGCGTGTCATCGTGCAGACGCTGCTCCGGCCGTTGCCGTTCTACGCGATCGTATCGACGCTGATCGGCTACACGGTGCTGTTCGTCGTCAGCAAGGTCGGCGGCGCCGGCGTGCGCCCCGACGCGCTGTTGCGCCAGATCGGCGGCAGTCACGTGATCGCGCTCGCGCCCGCGTTGTCCGCGCTGTTGTTCGTCGCGGCAAGCGGCAGCGCGACGAACGCGTGGCTCGGCTCGATGGGGCTCACGAAGCAGACGCTCGCACTCGATGCGCTCGGCGTCGATCGCCGCAGCTATTTGTGGGCGCCGGCGTGGCTGTCGCTCGCGCTGTCGTTCTTCGCGGTTGCGGCGCTGTTCGCGCTCGGCATGATTCTCGGCGGCATGCTCGTGTGCGAGTCGTACGGCATCACGAACGCGTGGGACCTGCTCACCGGTGACATCCTCGATCCGCGACCCGAACGGCTGCGTTATGCGGTGCGCGCCGCGTTCCTGGTGTGGATCTACGCATGGGGAATCGCGAGCGACGTCGTCGCGAAGGGCGGCGGACCGAAGCCCGAAGCGGATGCAGTCACGCGCGGCATGACGTCGAGCGTCGTCGCGTGCACGCTGTGGGTCGTCGCCTGGGAGCTCGTCACCGTGCTCGCGGTGTTCCGGCTGTGAAGATCGCGACGCTCGCCGGCATCGTGATCGTGGCCGCACACGCGGCGGGCTTCGCGTGGCTCGCGCAGAAGAGCGGCGGCAGCGAGCTGATGCTCACCGTGCCCGAGCTCGCCGTGCGGGCGACCGGCGAGACGCCCGGCCTGCACCGCAGCTACGTGCGCACCGAGTATCGCGGCGGCCACGTGCGCGAGATCGGCACGACCGAGCTCGTCGGTCCGTTCCAGGATCCGAAGGCGCCCGCATGCAGCGGCCGCGTCGTCGTCGGCCAGAAGCTGCTCGACGCGATGGCTCCGGTGATGAAGGACATGGTCACCGAGCAGATGCGCGGCACCGATATCTTTCCGGTCGGCTCGTTTCAGCGCGTGCGCTCGCTATCGCTCGAGTGGGCCCGCGCGGAGTCGAATCCCGGCGATCGGCGGTTGCTCGGCAGCGCTGGCGCGCCGGATGGCTACGTGCGCGCGAACGCGACGGTCGTGTTCGACCGCGGTGAGGTCGCGTTGCTCGTCGCGTTCATCCCGCAGCGCTCGCCAACGTCGCTGAAGTTCCGCATTGCCGCAGTCGCCGACCTCGAGTTCAACAACTCGGTCCTGCGCTGGGTCAGCGACAAGCTCGGCGCCGATCGCATCGCGACCAGCGTCGCGCGCGAACAGATCGACGACATCCTCGTCACCACATTCGCGCCGCCGCCGCCGTTCGAGCTGCCCGGCGGCCAGTCGTTGCAGTTCATCTATTGCGATGGCCCGATCGAGATCGTCGACGGTGCGTACGGCGCGCTGCCGTTTGCGGTCGCGTTCACGCCGCTCCCCAACGCGCCGCAGATCTTGCCGCCGCGCTTCGGCCCCGGCGCGCGCCCCGCCCCACCTCCCGACACGACGCTCGCACTCGATCTCGACGTCGACGCACTCAACGCGATGCTGTTCGAGCTGTGGCGCACTGGCTGGCTCGATCGCGAGCTCGCAAACGTCGGGCTCGATCGCCGCTTCAATACCGATCCGATCGTTACTGACTACCTGTCGATCCGGATCTCGCCGGTACGGCTCGCGCTGCCACCGGTGATCGCACCGCACGCCGGCGCGCTCCGCCTTGCCGCTGATGCGCGCGTCGCGATCGCCGATGGCGCGCACACCACGGTCGGCCGCGCGTTCGGCGCGCTCGACTTCCACTTCGTGAAGCCGGCGACCACCGACCTGCCAGTGTCAGTCGACCTCGGCGCGCTCGAGCTCGCATGCGAACGCACGCCGACCACACTCGTCCCCTGCTACAGCGACCTCGTCGGCGCGATCCGCGACCGCGGCGCCGAGCTGCATGGCGCACTCACCGACGCATTTGCTGCGCTCCTCGGCGACATCTTCATCGATCGCCATCTCGGTACGACCGGATTGCCTGCCGAGCTCGTGATCGGCGCCGTCGTGCCGAGCGTCACCCGTGGTGGCACGTTGCACTTACAGCTCGCCGGCACGCTTGTCCCGGTTCAGTGACCCGGTAAACTTGGGCTGTGGATCGAGACGGTTTCCGGGAAGCCTTGCTCGCGATCATGGAGCGCAAGGTCCATTGGGCGTGGCCGCACTTCACGTCCGGCAAAGTCGCCAAAGAGCGGCTGCACATTCACTTCGAACAGGAGTACGCGACCTACGTACGTGACTTTCCGGTGATGGTCGGCTGGGCATACGTGCAATGCCCGATCGCCGAAGTGCGCCGCGATCTCGCCGAGAACCTGTACGAAGAAGAGACCGGCGGCGTGATCGCCGGCAAGCCGCATCCGGATCTGTTCCTCGAGTATCCGCGGGGTCTCGGCATGGACCTGTCGCGGTTCGACCACGTCGAGCTGTTGCCGGCGGCTCGCCAGTATCGCGCGGTGCTCGACGAGTACACGCAACGCAACGGTTGGTCGCAGGCCGCCGCGGTCTCGACGATCTTCATCGAGGGCACCGACCACGAGCGCGGCGAGCTCGATCCGAACGCGCCGAAACGCCCCGCGCCGCCGCTCGAACAGCATCCACTCGTCGTTCACTACGGGCTTCCAGTCGACGGCCTCGCGCTCACGAAAGCGCACCGCCGCGTCGAGGGCAGCCACCGTGCCGCCGCGTGGCGCATGATCCTCGACCACGTGCCGGCCAGCGAGTACAGCGGTGTGCTCGCCGCGATGGAACGCACGCTCGAAGCGTGGCGAACGTATCGCGATGACGTTGCCGCCGCGTGCGGGCTCACGCGCTGATCGATTATCATCGCCGCATGCGCTGCGCGCTGCTGCTCGTCCTCGCCGCCTGTGCGCGCGAGGCTCCCGAGCCCGTCGGGCCGATCGGAATCAAGGTGCCACCCGGGACGCCGAAGCGGTTGTGCGTCAAGCAGCCCGACGAGGCCGCGGCGATCTCACATGCAAGCGGCGACAAGCACATCGTGCAGTACTGCGTCGGTACCGCGATCGATCAGTGCTTCTCGCTCGAGCTCATAAGTGGCGGGCTCCGGAGGCTGTCCGAGCAGCCCGCAGCGCAATCGCCTGCGATCCAAGCCGCGGCGCATGTCGAGACCACCAACCCGGAGCTGAAGGTGTGCGGCACCAATGGCTGCAAGACGCTGACGCCGCAAGTGTGGCCTGGCGCAGCGCCGCTTCACGCTGCGACAAACGGTACGGTCGCCGCGGTGATGCTCGGCGATGCCGAAGCGGGCAAAGGTTACATCGAGGTCTACGACGTGATGAAGGCGAAGAAGCTCGCCAGCTTCAAGTACGCGCGCGGCGACTTCAAATGCGGCGAGATCGGAATGCTCGGCGATACGATCTATGTCGGCACGAGCATGTGCGCGAATCCGTCGGGACGCGCCGCGCTCTACACGGCGAAGGGAAAGAAGATCGCGAACGTCGGCGGCAAGCCCGACTTCGGCATGTTCGGCAACGCATACACGCAGGTCGAGGACACCGTGTGGGCATTCCTCGAGGAGAACGGCAACCGCATCGCGCTGCAGGATGTCGTGAAGGGCAAGGTCAAGAAGACGATCGACGTCAGCGCGCTCTTCGAATCGAAGATGGGGAACCCAGGCGAGTCAGCGATCGTCAGGCTCGACGGCGGCCGCCTCGCGGTGATCGCTGGAACACCTGCGAACGGCAGCGTCGCGGTCGTCGACGTGACCTCGGGCGAGGTAACGATCGTGCGCGCGCCACTTTGTACGTAACCGCACGCCGTGCGTAGGCGCACGCGCGCTGCGCTCGTGGGCGCACACGGAACGTCGCGTACCCGTGCGGTTGCGCTGTCCTCGTTCTTGCAGTGGAAGCCCCGCAATGCCCGGTGCTGCCACTTCCGTCGAGCGAAGCGGACGCACGGCGGTGGTGCGCGTGCGGGGCGATGTTGTCGTGCCGACGGCTCGTCAGCTCTACGGCGTGCTGCGCAGCCTGTGCAGGCGGCGCGACGTGAAGAAGGTCGTCGTCGACTTCGGTCATGTCGGCAAGCTCGATTCGAGCGGAGTCGCGGTAGTGGAGCTGATCAAGCGCGCGATGGATCACGCGGGCAAGCAGCTCGCCCTCGATCACCTCGACGATCACCACACGGCGGCGTTCGAGCTCGCACCACCGCGGCGCGCGCAGCCGGCGGCAACCGATGCAGGCCCGACCTGGCTCGAGGGCATCGGCGATCGCGTGCTCGAGATCGGCGACACACTGCGCGGACTCGGCGCGCTCGTGCGCGACACGCTCGCTCAAGGCTGGGCCGTGGCAACGCGGCGTCGCCACATTCCCGAGGGCTCGCTCGGCGCACACATCCTCACGATGGGCGCCGACGCGGTGTTCATCGTCGGGCTGCTCAGCTTCTTGCTCGGCATGACGATCGCGTTTCAAGGCGCCGTGCAGCTGCAGAAGTTCGGTGCCGGCGTGTTCGTTTCAGACATGGTCGGCTGGTCGATGGTCCGCGAGTTCGCGCCGCTGATCACGGCGATCGTGCTGACCGGACGCACTGGCGCAGCGATCGCGGCCGAGCTCGGCACGATGCGGGTCGGCTCCGAGATCGATGCGCTGACGACAATGGGCGTCAGCCCGATCCGGTTCCTCGTCGTGCCGCGCATGGCCGCACTCACGTTCGTGCAGCCGGCTCTCACGCTGATGGCGATGTTCATCGGCATCGCCGGTGGATTCCTCGTCACCGCGCTCGTGCTCGATCTGTCTCCGGCGACGTTCTGGGCACACATCACGTATCGCGTGGCACTCGCCGACTTCGCGCAAGGGCTCGGCAAGTCGCTCGTGTTCGCGTGGATCATCGGCATCACCGCGTGCCACCTCGGCCTGCGCGCACGTGGAGATGCGAGCAGTGTCGGTCGCGCGACCACGCGCACCGTGGTCGTCAGCATCTTCATGATCGTTGTCGTCGACGCGGTGTTCGCGACGATCATCACGCTCGCGAGGATGCGATGACGCCACCACTGCTCCAGTGCGTGGACGTCTCGGTCGGTTACGAAACGCCGGTGCTCCAGCACGTCGATCTCGAGATCGGTCGCGGCGAGATCGTCGCGCTGCTCGGAGGCTCAGGCTGCGGCAAGTCGACATTGCTCCGCACGGTCTGCGGACTCGTGTCACCACTCGCGGGCGACGTGCGGCTGTTCGGCGAGTCGCTGTACGCGCTGGCGCCGGACGCGCGCAATCCATTGTTGCGCCGCATCGGCGTCGCGTTCCAGCAGGACGCGCTGTTCTCGTCGATGACGATCGAGGAGAACGTCGCACTGCCGCTGCGCGAGCTCTCGAAGCTGCCCGCGACGATCATCCGCGAGATGGTGCGGATGCGGCTCGACCTCGTCGGGATTGGTGACCTCGCCCGCCGCATGCCGGCGAACGTCTCCGGCGGTCAACGCAAGCGCGCCGCACTCGCGCGCGCATCGATTCTCGACCCCGAGATCATCTTCGCCGACGAGCCGACCGCGGGCCTCGACCCGGTCGTCGCCGCCGAGATCGACAGCACGCTTGTCCGCTTCCGCGACGCGCTCGGCAGCACGATCGTGGTCGTCAGCCACGAGCTCGAGAGCATTCGTGCGACCGCCGACCGCGCGATCATGCTCGCGCGGGGTGGTGTGGCAGCGATCGGGACGGTCGACGAGCTGCAGCACAGCCGCGACGACGCGGTCTTTCAGTTCTTCCACGCGAGGGCAGGATGACCACGACCAAGCAGCAGAAAGTCCGCATCGGATTGTTCGCAGTCGCCGCCGGCGCGCTGCTCGCGGTCGTGCTCGTCGCGTTTGCTGGCGTCCACTTCTGGCGCCCACGCCATCGCTACTACGTCGAGTTCGACTCCACGGTGTACGGACTCGAGAAAGGTGCCGATGTGTTCTTGAACGGCATCCGGGTCGGCAAGGTTCGCGACATCGCGCTCGCGCCGCGCGATATCAGCCACGTCCGCGTCGCACTCGACATCGACAAGGCCGCCCCGATCCGCAGCGACACGCGTGCGATCCTCCAGTTCGCCGGCATCACGGGGCTCAAGATCATCGATCTGCGCGGCGGCTCGTTCGCCGCTCCCCCGCTCCCCACCGGGTCGACGATTCCGGTCGGCCAGACGCTGCTCGACAGGCTCGAGGACCAAGGGATGGCGATGGTCGATCGGTCACGAGAACTCCTCGATCACGCGAACGCCATCATCGCGAAGACGGACGCGATCGTGAACGACCTCGCCGAGGCCACCGATGGCGCGAAGCTCGACGACATCATGAGCCAGACGCGCGCCACCGCCGCGAACCTCGCCCAGGCGAGCGCGTCGCTGCGCGGCCTCATCGACGAGAACCGCGCCGGGCTGCGCGCGAGCATCGCCGCGATCGAGCAGACGGCCAAGCGCGCCGGTGAGCTCGTCGACGGCAATCAGGTCAAAGCAGCCGTCTCCGACTTGCGGCAGGCAAGCCGCAGCTTCAAGGAACTCGCGCGCGAGGTGCGGCAGCGACCGTCACGCCTGCTGTTCTCGAAACCCGAGCCGGATCGGAAGCTGCCATGACGCGTGCGGTGCTCGTCCTGCTGGTGGTTGCGGCATGCAGCGGCAAGCTGCCTGCTACGCGCTTCTATCAGCTCGCCGAGCCGGCCGGGAAAACGTGGGGCAGTAGCGGCGTCGCGCTTGTGGTCGAGGTGCTGACGACCGACAGCGCATACGACGACGAGCGCATCGTCTATCGTGTGACGCCCTACCGCCTCGATTATTACAATTACCATCGTTGGAGCGCCGCGCCAGGCCTCCTCATCGCGAACTATCTCGAACGCGCGTTCGAGAAGAGCGGACACTTCGGTTCGGTCACGCGTGAGCCGAATCCTGCTGCGCCGGTGACGCTCGGCGGTCGCGTGATCGCGATCGAAGAAGTCGATCAGACAAAGACGAAATGGCTCGGTCGCATCGTCCTCGAGCTGACGCTGACGGACTCGGCCTCGGGCGCAGTCGTGTGGGCCGAGCAGTTCGAGGAGACAGAACCGTTGCCTACGCAGTCGCCCGAGGGCTTGGCGCGAGCGCTCAGCGTGGCGCTAGAGCGCATCGCGAACCGCGCGGTGCCAGCGGTGTCGCTGTTTGCCACGCAGACCGCGAAGGCCCACGAATCGATGACGGCGACGCAGAGTCGCGCCGCCCGCCTTAGGCCCTAGCGGTCTTCGCCGCCGCCTCAGGCTTCGCTGACTTGAGCTGCTCCGGTGATGGAGCGGCGCCGAGCTGCCGGAACACGTCGTACAGATCGAAGTACGAGTAGTTCTCCACAACTTTACCGTCTTTGAACCGGAGCCAGTCGACCGCATCGCACGTGACGCGCTTACCAGCCGCGGGCACGCCGAAGAAGTCGCCCTTGTGAACGCCAGACCACTTCTCGCGAACCACGACCACGTCGCCCGCAACCGCGATCTCGTCGATCGTGATCGAGCTCTCGGTCAGCTCCTGGCCCATCTTCTCGAGATGAGCTTTCACCGCCGCCTTGCCTTCGGTCTTCTGCATGATCGGATCGCTGAGCTTGATCTTGTCATCCACGAGCTCGTCGATCAGCGCCAGGTTCCCTTTGCCCCACAGCTCGGTGATGTATTTCCGAGCGAGGGTACCGTTGTCGAAT
>DASUFX010000346.1:0-11845 GCA_036274355.1 Kofleriaceae bacterium
CGCTGCGTAGAACCAGTCGCTGCCGGCGTGAACACCGACGGTTTGCGACATTGTCGGCGTGATCTGGCGAAGCGGACCGCTCGCGTTCTTGATGCTGACGAGCGAGTGCGAGCCGGTGTCCTGGATGATGCCGCTGAACGAGCTGATAACGCCGTCGTAACCGAGCCAGCCTTCCTTGTAGATCATGAGCGAGCCCTGATCCATGTGCGCGTGGGACTGGGTGTACGGTCCGCCGATCAGCTCGACCCACGTCGCCTGGCGATCCCAGCCCGAGCGCGAGTAGAGATGACCGATGCCCGACGCATAGTAGTCGGTACCCATCCCGGCGAGCGGCTGCGCGGTGACAGCCGCGTTGTCGTAGAGGAAGTCGTAGACGAACAGCTCGGGGCGCGCCATCACGGGCAGCGAGCTGTTGTCCAGCATCGCCTTCGCGCGCGGCGCGAGCGCGTCTTGCGGATACAGGGCGATCAGCTCCTGCAGGTAGTTGCGCTGATAGTCGAAGAACGTCGCCGTCGAGTCACGCGCCTGATCGCCGGTCGGCGCGAACCGATCGAGCGTCGGCATCATCTGGTGCATGAACGAGTGCATCGACTGGCGCGCGTGCTTGGTCTTCGCGCCGAGCTTCTCGCCGGTCGAACCCTCCCAGAAATCGTAGAGGCCGAACAGGTCGCGCATCGACACACCGTATGCGGTGCCTTCGCGCGACCCACCGCCGCGCAGCTGCGCGTCGAACGCCGGCACGAGCTGGCCGAGCATCTTGGTGTCGCGGAACTGCGTGATCCACGTGTCCGCTTGCGCGTCTTCGCCCTTGGCGGCGAGACCGAGGTAGGCCGTCGCGCGCAAGAACGAGTAGTAATAGTTGTTCGCCGGATCATCGACGGCCCAGCCGCTCCATGCGCGCGGTGTCGAACCCCAGATCGCCTGAGCGGGATGCCACACGTTCCACACCGCCTGGTTCGCGTAGCGGAGCCAGCGCGTCTTCTGCGACGCCGACACCCGGGCGTTGCACCAGTCGTACGTCATCATGACGTCGCCGATCACCCAACCGACGTCGAGATAGCTGTCGGCGGCGACCGTTGGCTGCTGCCCTGCCGCGATCTTCGCTTCCTCCGAGGCGACGTAGCTGTCGACCTCGTTGACGGCGTGCGTACAGTACTTCGCGTCGTTGGTCAGCGCGCCCATCAGGGCGACCTGCCACTCCTTCATTCCGTAGATGTCTTCGCCGTTGATGTAGCGATCGACGACGAGGCGAAACCGCGCGGCCGGTGCCGTGTTCATCGCGAGGGCTGCTTGCAGCCTCGCCTGGTTCTTGGGCAGGTAGATGCGCGGATGCGCCGTCGGATACGTCGGCATCGTGTCCGCGCCGACGTCAGGTCCACCTGCGTTGTTGTCCGTGTCGACGACGCCGCCACTACCGCTGCCGCTCCCACTGCCGTCCCCACTACCGCTGCCACTCCCATCGCCCCCGTAGTCGGAGCCTTGGTCGTCGCCGGAAGGTTGTTTGTCTGCGGCGGTGCAAGCGCTTGCGAAAACTCCGCACGCTAGCACCGTCGAGAGGTACTGCAATTGAGTCATGGCCGCGCGACGTATCAAACGCGCACGCCGAAATCGACTGTGTCTTTTGTCCGACACTGCGGTACAGGCATTCCTCGCAGCATCGATTCCTCGACGACAACCGTCTACTTCGATCGCGTCGCGCGGACCGCAGATTACAGATCCGCGATCGATCGATCGTGAAATAAATTTTGTTCAGGGCGAGCGCACCGTCAGCAACGTCGGCGGAGACTGTGCGGGATCCATGGAGCCCCAAGCAATTACCGGAGTGCCATGGCCGGTCGTCGCGCCGATGCTGAAGCCGTCGAGCAGCGGTCCCTGCGCGAGCGGCGACGGCGTCCACGCACCGCCCTTCGTCGCGACGTAGACGTCGGACGTCATCCCGTCCTGATACGCGATCGAGGGCGTGGCGTTGTTGAGATAGATCGACGCTGCTGCGCCGACCGGATGCGTGCGGTCGCCGGGTCGCTGACCATCGTCGACGACCTCCGGCGTGCCGGGCGCACCGCTCCACGTCGTGTACATCAGCTGATCACCGAGCGCGTCCTGATACGCGATGTGAATGGTGCCGTCGTTGCCGACGACCGCGCTCGACCACATGCCGCGATCGGCGCCGGTCACGTTGCCATCGAGGATCGTCTCGGTGAACTGCGAGGTTCCCTTGCCGCCCTCGACCGCAAGCGTGAGCGCGCGCTTCGATTGATCGTAGTACGCAGCCGCAAGCCGACCGTCAGGCAACACGACGAGGCTGACCCACAGGCCGGTGCCGAGCGGCGGCTCAAGCAGCTTCGGCTCGGTGATGACCGCCGTGCACGCACCCGCCGAGCACACCTCGTCGTTCGCACACGTCGCCGTGCAGTCCGTGCTCGGCGTGACGCAGACCTGCGGATCCGTCGCCGCCGCTCCGGCGATGCACGCGTCGCTACCGCAGAGGCCACCGCACGAGCCAGGCGCGCTCGCGATCACGGTCGACTGCCACTCGTCCGCGCCATCGGGCTCGGTGCTCGTGCTGCGCGCGAGGCGCAGCTCGGTGATGCGATGGCCCATGCCGTCGTCCTTGCCGAGCGCGATGTACGCGATCGCCGGTCGCTTATCGGCATCGAACACGAGCGACGCGTACGCGCCGATCTCGAGATCGCCGCCGTCGATGACGTGATTCTTCCAGCTACCCGGCTTGGTCTCGCGCGCGTACTTGAGCGACTTCTCGTCGCGATCCTGGTACGCGACGGCGGCGTGGCCGTTCGCGAGCGCGATCGACGTCCATGCGCCGATGTTCGGGCCCGCGTCTTCGACGCCGCCACGATACGTGTCGGGATCGTGCGTCGGCGTGATGTCAGGAACGCCGTCGACCGCGACGTACTTGAGCGCACCCTGATCCGTCGCATCGACAACCACGAGATCGCCGAGCACCTGATCGTACGTCGCGACCATCACGCGCTTGTCGTCACCCGCGATACTGGTCCAGCGACCGATCGCACCGCGCTCGACGTCACCCGGCAGGCAGTCCGAGCTTCCGCACGGGTTCCCACAGTCGCAGCCCGGCAACAACGCGAGCGCCGTCAGCCACACGATCGGCCCGAGCCGGAGACCGTTGCGGAGACCCGCAATGACGAGGTTGCGGAGGCGGCGACGCATGCGACGTGTCGGCAACACGATCAAGCCGATCACGAGCGCGAACAGCGCGCCGCTGCTACCGCTCGACGTCTCGCAGCTGCAGCCACTCGCGCCGGCCTGGCCGTGGAAGTCGCTGCGCGCGACGACCGGCAACGAATTGCCGGTGCCGATGGGCAGCTCGACCACCGCGGGCTCTGGATCGAGAGTCTCGGGATGACCGATCTGGCGCGAGCGCACGGCGACTTTGTGGACGCCGGGCAGCCAGAACACACGGCTCGACAGCGTCTGGCGCTGGCTCGCGCTCCACGCCGACCACGAGCCGTCATCGACCCGGTACGAGTACTCGAGGTCGGGCGCACTGCCCGACAGCGCGAGCGTCACGCTCGGCGGCTTGTGCGACTCCCACTGCTTGATGTCGCGCATCACGGCATCGGCGGGCTCGGTCACCTGCGCGAGCTCGACCGTCGTGTCGACCGGCGCGACGGCCATCATCGAGCCCGGCGCGAGGTTCGCGAAGATCGCGAGGAAGCTATCGTTGTCGACTGCCGTGATCGCGGTGACGTTGAGCTTGAGGCCACCGAGCTCGGGCAAGCTGATCGGGCCGATGCCACTCGATAGCTGCGGCAGCGCGAGCTCGAGTAGCGTCGGGAACAATCCCGCGAGCTCGGCCGGCGACTCGGTGATCGCGTCGTTGTTCTTGACCGTGATGTTCGTGAACGCATCCATCGTGCTGCCGATCACCGGCTGGAGCTGGCCCATGCCCGTCGTCTGCAGGCCGATCGGCAGGTGGACGTCGGCGACGACGGTGAACACCCGGATGTACTGCTCGTCGACCATCGCGAAGAAGTCGATCTCGAGCGCCTTGAACGAGATGTCGAGCAGCGGCACGTCGATCACCTGGTTGCCCATGCCATCGTCCTTGAACGTGTTCTTGCCGAGGATGATCGTCGGCGGGCTCTGTGGCCGCAGGCCGACCGCCATCGGCGAGTTGCTCTCGACGAGCTTGCCGAGCGAGCGCGATAGCAGGCTGATCGTGTCGGTCGATAGCTGCGCGGCGAAGCTCGCGCCGATCGTCAGGCAGAACAGGCCACCGTCGTAACCGGCGTAGGCGAGCTGCGCGAGCTGCGACTTGTGCAGGCCGATACCGACGTCGAACGCCTGGCCGTTATCGGGGCGCGTGTTGCCCTGAAAGAACGTCGATTGCGGAATCGTCACGAGCCCTGGATCGGTCGCCGGCGGGCCGCACTTGTCGCGCGCCGCGCCGCCCGGTTGCATGCCGCCGAGTAGACCCAGCGCGATGCCGTTGTTGTTCGTCGTCGCGTAGCCGCCGGCGACTTCGTAGAGGTCCATCGCACCGGTAGTGCCGGGCGATAGCGACGCGAACAACAGGCTGCCGCGCATGCGGCCGGCGATGCCGAGCTCCTGCAAACACTCGTTGCCTTCCATGCAGACCTTGTCGGTACACGCGGTCGCGAACGGGCCGCACTCCGCGACGTTGCCCGACTCGCAGGCCTTGCACGTCTGATCCTGGATCGCGCTCTGCACCGCGCCGGTGATCTGGTCGGTGAGGATGCCGAGGAAGAACGACAGGCCGAGGTTCGCGAGCTGGCAACCGATGCCACCGGTCAGCGACACGTCTTCGGACGCGAGCTGCGTCAGGTTCACCGTGCCGACCACGACGCGCGTCGTGCCTGCCGTCGCGTCCTGCGCGAACGTGATCGGCACGTCGATACGGATATCCTTCACGCTGCCAGCACTCGTGTCGATCTTGACGCCGCAGTCGCCGACGAGCGGCACCGAAACTGGAATGTCCATCTCGGTTTTCACGCGTGCGCGCACGGTGACGTCGAGCCGGCTCGCACCGGAGGCAGGCGCGAGCACGAGGCGCGGCTGGTCGCCGGGATACATCTTCAGATCGATGTCGATCGGACCGCACGGGTTGACCGGGTTACCGCCCGGGCAACAGATCGGCGTACTGCCACCGCAGTTCGCCGGCGCGTTGAACTTGAGCACGCCGTTCATGGCACCGCCGAGCGCGCCGAGCAGCGAAGCAGGGTTCGCGCTGACGGCCGCGAGGCCGCTCTGCGTCACGCGCAGCTGGCCTGCATTGGGATTGCGCTTCGCCGAGGGGAAGCCACCCGGAATCGGTTCCATGCCGCATCCGCCACAGCCACCACCGCCACAGCCAAATGCGAAAAACAACGCGGTGATCAGGACAATCCAGTCGACTTGGACGCGCTTCATCGGTCCCCCTCGGCGAGAGGTGTCACTCGACAGCCCCCATGGGGTCAAGCGGGAACCGCTGCCAGCGGTCGACTGCGTCACAAGTTACGCCAACAACGCCTAACGGAGACCTATCGTCCCGGGGTCGGCCGACCGTCTCGGGGACGGCTCTACTGCACTTCGCCGTCGACGATGAGGTAGCCGTGCTGCTCCTCGATCGACAGGTTGGTCACCGACACGCCACCGATGGAGGGCAGCGGAATCGCACCGACCGAGCCCGAGCCGACCGCGACGATGCGCGACAGCGCGAACGAGGAGATCGCCTCGAACTGGGCGTTCGACAGCTGGTTCGACCCTTCGATGCTCTCGTCCATGACGTCGACGTAGACGGTCGGGGTGCCGACGTCGAAGCGGAGCTTGCCGTCCATGCCCTTCACGACCTCGAGCTCGACCTGCGCGTTGATCGCGACCTGGGTGACGATCGAGCCGCCGCTCTTGAACGACGCGATCATGTCGCCGATCGTGAGCGTGAGCTTGCCGTCGGTTGCATCGACGAACGGCGGCACCGCGGTCTCGAGCTCGACCTGATCGTAGAGCTTGCCGACTTCACCGTAGGACTCGCCCGCGAAGTCGATCGACTTGTCGAGACCCTTCGCCGACCACATGCTCGTGAGCAGCTGGTTCGCCGCGTCGTCTGCGACCGCGAGCTGGAAGCCCTGCGACATGTCCATCGTCGGCAGCGTGTTCGCGACGTAGACGAAGCTGCCGCTGTCGTTCTGCGCGCGCAGCGACGTGTTGAGCAGCACCTGGCCGCCGACGTTCGTGAAGTTGATCTGCGACGGCTTGACGTCGATGTTCACCTGCGTGCCGAGCACGTCGATGGTCTTCGTGTCATTGAGGCCGGCGAGCGACTTGTTGAGCAGCGGCACGACGAAGCGCTCCGTCGCCCAGCCGAGAATCGGGCCCATCGCGGTGTCGAGCGACAGCATGTCGACGATCGTGCCGGGGATGCCGCCGAGCTGGAGGTCGAAGCCGGTGATCTGGACGTTCTGGTTCTCGAGGTGAATGTCGAAGTCGCGGCCGACGAGGCCGACAACGAGGTTGCCTTGCACCGACACCTTCTGCGCGGCGATCACGATGTCGCGGCTGCCGTCGAGGCACGACACCGCCCACTGCAGGTGCATGCCGACGCGCACGTTCGTGAGCTCGCCAGAGAGGAAGATGCCGCCGGTCTGTGGCGCGAGCAGGATGTCCGCGTCGCCGACGCTCATGCTCGTGATCGACGCCTGCGCGTAGAGGCAGTCCGGGCCGTCGCCGACATCGACGACGGGATTCATGCCCTGCACGGCCGACATCAGGTTGCCGCTCTTGATGAAGCCAGCCGCACCGCGACCGATCGCATCGAACGTCTGCGCCGAGAGCGTCGCGGTGACCGCGTCGGGGACGGAACGCGCGAGCGTCGCTTGCGGACCGGCAACCACGGCGCGCGATTCCTTGCCCGCGTTGCCTTGCTTGTCCTTCGCGATCGCGTGGAGAAGGTTCGTGCCGGCCGCGACGTTGACATGCGCGGTCCACGTGCCATCGGCAGCGACCGTCGCGGCGACGCCGTTCACTTCGACCGACGCGATTTCGCCGCTGTCGTCGCTCGCGTTACCGGTGACGGTGATCGACGTTACGTCGCCCGCGTACTGGCCGCGCGTGGGAGACGTGATGTGCACGCGCGGTGCGTTCGGATCGATCGCCGGCGCGTCCGGGTCGTACGCCTTGTCAGCGCAACCTGCGATCGCGATCAGTGCGAGGGCGAAGAATGTTTTGCGCATGCCGAGTCTCCCGTGGCGCCGAGACTCAGCAAGAAGGAGGCCACGCCGGTGAACCAGCGTCCCTGGGCGGGAGCGTGCTCGAGATCGACCCGATGACTGTCGCGATCCGTCCACGATATCCGCGTACTACGCGGCTCGCGCGAGGTGACCGCGAAGCTGCCGCTGGTGGCTACTGAAAACGTCACGAGCACCACTACCATCGGCCGCGTTCCTCCGGGGTCCACGCCGATCTTGGCGCGGACTTCTGTGGGCACAAGCGGCGTCTTGTCGACCGCGAACGTGAGCGGCGCGAGCGCTTCCTTCGCGAGGAGATTTTTCGCGGCGGCAAGCCGTTGTGATTTCGGCTCGCTGGCAATGCGCGCCAGAAGTGTATCGGTCGCTTCACCGCTTGCAGGCCGGTAGCCGACGAGGACGGCCGCTTCGCAACCTTCAATTTGCACTACCACCGTGCGCACGGGCGGGAACGAATGACCCCAGGAAGGCTGGCCTGCCAGGCATACGGCAAGTGCAATAGCCACGCAGCGCGTCAGCAGGGCGCGCGTGTTCATGGCGACACCTCGGGCAGCGCGTCGAACTGCGCGCGCACGTCGGGGCGAGATCCCGGCGTGACGAGCTTCTTCGGCAGCGGCGGCTTCGGCGGCGTCCAGCCATTGCCGTCGCGATCGATCCAGATCGGGTTCGTGATCGCGTAGGGCGTCGCGGTGTGCAGGCGCTGCGGTTTGAGGGCGGACGTGATCGGCAGCGCCGAGAGATCGAGGCCGGCCGACAGCGCGCCGAGAATGATCGTCGCGTCGAGTGGCGGGAACTCGACCGCAGAGATCACCGGGAACATGCTCTGCGTGCCCGTGACCTCAGCGACGACCCAGCTGTCGGCGGTCGGCATCACGTTGACCGTCGTCGTGAAGTCGGTGCCGGTCGTGATCGGCATGTCCTGCACGATCTGGCTGTTCATGTAGAGCTTGAGCCGATCGACCTTCGCCCAGCTCGGCGCACGCACGTGGATCTCGACCGGCACGCTGGCGGCGCTCTCGACCACGGTCGAGCCGATGCCCTGCCCCTTGATCGAAATGTCGACGAACGGCGCGTTCGTCGTGATCGCTTTGTGCTCGCGCGTCGCGCGCACGACATCGCCGCGCGAGAAGCCGCCCGGTGTGTCCTTGCCGTCGCCGACGTAGAGCAGCGTGCGTGCGTCACCCGGCTCGTCGCCGAGCAGGTGGTGCGAATCCGATGCGCCGATGCCCGTCACCTTGTTGCCGCGATCGAGCATCGTCATCCACGTCTCGACGACGCCCGGAAACGTCGGATGGCCGTCCTTGCCGACCACGATCTCGCCGGGCACGGGCTGCGGATCGGGAAAGCCGTTCGGAGGAGGCGGCGGCAGCGGATTCGGCGCGCGATACGTGTGCACGTCCTCGATCTTGCGCCCGGTGAGTAGCTCGACGGAGTCGTAGTCGTAGCTGAAGTTCTCGGCCTTGAACTCGTCGCCGTACGGCGCGAACACGCCCATGATGCCCGTCGGCGTGTACGGTTCGCCGGTCGCGAAGTCGACGAAGAACTGCGCCCAGTAGCCGAGCACTTGCTGGCGCGGATGCGCGACCTGCACGACGTTGTCGGTCGGATCGATCGCGAGCTTGCGCAGCTGATCGAACAGCTGCTGCGGACCTTGATGCGCCCACAAGAACTCGCCGCCGCGCGTCGAGCCCGGATCGACCTTGAGCGGATAGCCGATGAAGTGACCGGTCTCGAACGTCGTCAGCTCCATGCCCGGGATGCCGAGCAGCCACGGATCGAGACCCGAGCTGGCGATCACCGGCGCGTAGTCGGTGACGAAATTGTGATCGGTCGCGACCGCGACCTCGAGCCCTTCGGCAGCGCAGCTCGTCACGCGCTCGTCGATCGGCAGGCCGCTATCCGTCGACGGCTGTGCGTGAATGTGAAAGTCACCCGCGACCCAGCCCGGCGTGTCGAAGCTGCGCGTGAGCGCGAGCTGCTTGCCGCTGTAGCTGCCGGGCCCGAGCGTGATCGACTCGGTCGTGATCTCGTACTCGGGACCGCGTGAGATCACGAGGTCGTACGTACCGGGCCGCACACTCGCGAGCAACCGGCCGTCGTTCGTCCACCACGCCTTCTCGATGTAGCGATCGCTGCCATCGAACGCGGTCGGCCGCACGCCCTCGCCGAGCTGCAGCGAGTACAGAATGCCGCGGCCGTCGACGGTCTTGATGCGAGCGTCGTGGCCGAGCAGCTGGATCTTCGCCGGCGCGTGGCGACCGAGCTCGTCGACGACCGACACCGCGAGCGTCGCCGGTGCACCCATCACGACGTGGACGCCGGTCTGCGCGCCGGCGGTGATCGTGATCTGCTCCGATTTCGTGAGCGGGCGATCGTCGCGAACGACGACATACTCGTACGTGCCAGGCAGAAGCTTGCCGAGGAACGCGCCGTGCGCGTCGGTCTCGAGCTGATCGATCACCTTCGTGCCCTGCCTGATGATCACGTCCGCGTCAGCGACTGGCTGCCCGGTGTTCTCGTCGACGACATGGCCGCCGAACGTGCCGGTCGACGCTTGGCGCAGCTCGAGGATCGTGTCGTAGATCGAACCGACGTCGCCACGGCCGACGATGAAGTATGACGTATACGTGTGCTCTTCGTTCGGGCCGAGCATCGGCGGCGCGCGGTACTGGTACGCACCGGTCACGCCCGCGTACGTGAACGGCAGCAGCATCGAATACTTCGTGACCTCCTGCGCCGCGTACCCTGATTTGTAGTTGTTGACGTAGTTGTCGGGCGAATCGGGAATCGCGAGCCCGTACGAGACGCCCTCGCCCTTGGTCGCGACGAAGTCGACGACCATGCCCGGAAACGACGGGAAGCCACCCGCGACCTTGTAGCTGTCCTCGATCGCGAACCGCACGTTGAAGCCGGCGACGCCGGGCGTGAAGATCTTCTGCTCGCCACCGAACAGTGGCAGCTGACCGATCGGCACCGATAGCTGCAGTCCGCCGATGCCCGGGATCGAGAACTTCGTGAGCACGTCGAGCTCGCTCGGCATCAAGTACGGAAACGGGTGCGCGCCCATGCCGACGTTCTTGATCGTCGTTTCGATCGTGACGTAGTGCTTGCCGGGCTCGAGCTTGTACGTCTGCGTGAACTCCAGCGTCAGCGGGTACAGAAGGCCCGTGTTGAGCAGCGAGACCATCTGGAACAAGTCGCCGCCGACGCCCTTCACGGTGACTTCGGCGGCGCGGCCGTCGCTGCCGTCGTTCGTGACCTTCACCTCGGTCGGATCGATCGCGGTGAAGAAGAAGCCCGGCAACAACTCGGCGAGCTGATCATTGCCCTTGCCGTCGCCGGCGATGCGCTGCAGATCCGCGTCGACGAGCGAGCCGCCATACGTGGTGTTGACGCGGCCGTAGACCTCGACGCAATTCGGGTCGCCGTTCGGCGGGCAGCGCCCGGTGTCGGCGATGACGAATCGCACCTGATCGTTCTCGAGGATGAAATCTCCGACGCGACCGATCGCGTGCGGACCGCCGATCGCCTCCTCGAGCTTGCCAATGCGTTGTGCGCGCGAGCGCGGCGGTGCCGAGCCCGTGCAGGTCGCGAGCAGCGCGACAAGCGCCGCGGCGACCACCAGTCTCACAGCGAGACCTCAGCGGCGAGCTGAAGGCGATCGTTCGACAGCTCGCGCGCCGCCTGCTCCTGGACGTGAGTGAACTGGAGCTGCACGCGCATACGAAACTGTGGCACGGCCATCACGGCCCCCGCCGTGTGCTCCATCACGCGATCGGTCGTGATCAGGCTCGACGCGTCGAGGATGCCGAACCGATAGCCGACCGCAATCGGCCGCGTCGCGCCGACTTTCACCATCGCCTGCGCGTGACCACCGAACGCGTTCTGCTTCGGACCGCCCGTCGATTCGAACGTGGTCTGCTGAACCATCACGCCGCCGCCAGCCACCAGCGGGCCGATGCTGACCTGGCCGCCGACGCTGCCCTGCAAATCGGTCTCGTCCTGGCGAAACGGCAGATCGCCAACGGTGCGCGGATTCCAGCGTCCCGCGGCGACGAGAAAGCCGTCGTTCGGCAGCTTCAGCATCGCCGCCGCCGAGACCGCCGGCTTGTCGTTATCGTTGTTCGACGCAAACTCGTCCGCGCCATTCTGCACCGCGAGCTCGAAGCCGACGTGGTTGGGCTCCGTGGGTGCCATGCGTACGGCCGCACCGAGCGAGCGGCCCGGCGGCAAGCCCGGTGTGTACCAGCCTTCCGTCGAGCGCATGCCGCGGCTCTCGAGCGGCTTGTCGACAAATTCGCGCTGCGTGTCGGGCACGAGCGCGACCGGATCGACCCAGGTCTGGAAGTAGCCGCCCCGCGCTTGCAGCTCGCCGGCGAGCGTGATGTCGGCGTACGCGTCGCGCATGCCAACACGTAGCTTGCCTTGCGGCGTGTTCTGCGCGCGCTCGTCGACAGCGCCGTCGAGCGACACCGTGAAGCTCGCGATGCCCTGCATGGTGCCGTGCACGCCGATGCGCGCGTTCTGCAGCTCGAAGCCGTCGTCGCGACCGACGAACTGAACATTCGGATCGTTCTGCACGAAGATGTACTGCATGCGCAGGTAGCCATACGGCTCCCACG
>DASUFX010000347.1:0-28534 GCA_036274355.1 Kofleriaceae bacterium
CGTCCCCGACGTCGTACGGCGGGCACACGCTCTTCATCGGATCCTTCTCGGTCGGCTCGCAGCGATCCCAGTCGGTGCGGTCCTTCTTCTTGATGCGCTTGACCTCGAGCGCGTTGTACGGGCGCGGCACGTCGACGACCCAGAGGCTCTTCTCGGGCGGCGTCTGCGCCGTATCGCCGATGTAAAACTTCGGGCGCTCGCACAGCGTCGGATCCTCGTCGATGCGGGCCTGGAGATCCTTGTCGGTCTCTTCGGGCTTGCGAATCGCCGTCTTGCAGTCGTACGCCCACGTCACGAAGCCGTGCACCGTGAGCTCGGTATCGAGGAGCTTCTTGCCTTTGACGCGAAGCTCTTTGACCGTGTGCGATCCGTCGGCGGGAGCCGGCGGTAGGTCAAATGCCGGGACGGCCGGCAGGTCCAGCTTCACGTCGGTCTTCTTGACCTCCGCTTCGGGCCCCTTGAGCTTGTCCTTGTCACACGCTACGAGTGGCAGTGCCAGAAGGCATGCCAATGAGATGGTGCGGACCCCCAGACGGTTCGGCATGCTGCGGTAATAACATGCGCCTCCCAGTGTCTCAAGTCGGCGTGGTCATTGCGCTCCTCGCACTGGGGGTGGGGGCCTGCGAGTCACCCGCCCGCGTCAAGCCATGGCGGCATGCGCCGGATCCGACCGCCGAGGCTGCGCACGCGCCCGGCTCGCCGGTTCTCGCCGAGGACAACAGCGAAGCCGCGGTGTTCGCCGCGCGCCCGCACACGCTGCGCATTCACATGGATGCGGACCCGGGGCGGCTGACGCCGGTCGTCGACCCATCGCTCTGGGCCACGCGCATCACGGTCGGCACGATCTTCGAGCCGCTACTTCGATACGTACCTCCTGATGCGCAGGGACCCGCGCGCTACACCGCGCGCCTCGCCCGCAGCTGGCGCGTGATGCCGAGCGGGCTCGAGATCCGGATCGAGCTGCAGCCCGGCGTGACGTTCCACGACGGCCGCCCGCTCACGACCTCGGACGTGCAGTTCACGCTCGACGCGATGCGCACGCCGCACAAGGGCGCCGATCACCTGCGCGCGATGCTCGATGACGTCGAAGCAGTCGAGCTGATCACGCCGCTCGAGATCCGCCTGCGCCTCAAGCGACCGAGCAGCATCGTGCTGCGCGCGCTCGCCGAGATCCCGATCCTGCCGATGGCGATCTACGACGGCAGCTTGCTCGCGGGCGGCGCGCTCGTCGGTACCGGGCCGTGGAAGTTCGGCTCGAACAAGAACGGCATCGTTCATCTCGTGCGCAACGACAAGTACTGGGACGGCACGCCGCCGATCGCGGACGTCGAGTTCGTGGTCGAGCGCGATGCGGCCGTCGCGCTCACTGCCGCCAAACGCGGCGAGCTCGACATCATTCCCGCGCTCATCCCGGCGCACTGGCCCGAGCAGGCGAGCGCACCTGGTCTCGCCGCATCGTTCGTGCCGCTGCAGCTCGCGCCACCGCGCCTGCGCTACTTCCAGTTCAATGCTGCACGGCCGCTGATCGCCGACGCGCGCGTACGTCACGCGCTCGCTCTGCTCATCGATCGCCGTGGCATCTCGAAGCGCGTGTTCGACGGCCTCGCGCGTCCGGTCAACTGGCCGATCTGGCCGGGCGGCCCTGTCGACGGCGCCGAGGCCCCGGTGCCCGATTTCGATCCCGCCGCGGCCGGCAAGCTGCTCGACGCCGCCGGCTGGGTCGACACCGACAAGGATGGCATTCGCGATCAAGGCGAGGGCAAGCAGCTCAAGCTCGTGCTCTACGGCGTCGAGACGCCGAAAGTGCACGACGCCTCGGGCCCGCCGGCCAAGACCGAGCGCGATTATTTCGTAGAAGCCGCGCGCCGCGCCGGCGTCGTGATCGAGGTGAAGACCGGCGGCGAGTCGTGGCTCGACAAGAAGCTCGGCGAAGGGCAGTGGGACATCGTCGAGATCGCGTGGAACGGCCGCGTCGACATGGACATCACGCCGCTCGTCGCGGGCAGGACGCCGATCCGGCCGGTGCAGCCGCGCGTCGATCACGCGCTCGATGCGATGGCCGAGGCATGGGATCCCGCCGAGCGCGGCAAGCTCGCCAAGGAGCTCGCCGACGCTCTTGCCGAAAGCTGGCCGATCGCGGGCATCGTCGCCGATGCGCCACAAGGCCTCGCGCATCGTCGATTGCAGAACGTGCGCGTGTGGAACGGGTGGGTAGATTTAAGCCAACTGAAGTTTGTCGACGAGAGCAAACCAAGCTCTCCGTGATTCGGTAGCTGACGAAACGGGGTCTGACCGGTCTGACCCCGTTTCTGCAGGGACTGACCCCTTTTCTGGTTACAGCGAGCGCAGCGAGATGCCGTATTCGATTTCGGTGCGCGTCTCGGCGGTCGGGAACGTCCACTTCGATACGGCCGACGTGATGCACTTGTGCGCGCCGGCCGGCACGTCGCCGCCGAGCTCGATGTCGGTGACCACACCGGCGTCGGAGATCGACAGCCGCAGCTCCGCAGTGCACGCATCGGCGCGGTGCGCCTTTGGCAGCAGCTCCCAGCAATTGTGGATGTCGCCCATATGCGCCTGGACGACCGTCGCGACCTGCGCCTGGCTCAAGCTCTTGGGAACGAACACCTCGGTGTCGCGCTCGGACACCTTCGTGGCCTGACGACCGCCAAGCACGTAGTCCTTGCCCATGTTGAGCGTGGGCGCCTTCGGCTTGGCCGCCGCTTTCGCCAGCGGCTTCGCGGTTACGAGCGGACGGCGCTCGAGGTCGGCGTACGGCGCGAGCACAGACGACGTGTCCGCGGGCAGGACCGGGATGTCGAGCACCTCGGGCAGGGGCAGCGCAGGGCCCGTCGCGAGTGCGGCGCCGAGCGATCCCGGCATGGCGGCGGCGCCGAGCGATCCCGGCATGGCGGCGGCGCTCGCGGTAGCCGGCGCTGCGACTGCGTCGGCGATCGGCTTCGTCGCATCGAGCTTCGCGTCGAGCTTCGCATCGGGCTTCGTGTCGGCCTTCGGCGCGTGGGTCTTCTCGGCGACGAGCGTCGGCTTGGTGTCGCGGTGGTTCTTCTTGTTGTTCCCCGCGACCGCAGGCGCGCTGAACACTCCGATGGTGGTGGCGATGGCGAGGAAGGTCTTCATGGCTGACGCCCCCAAGAGCAGCCGGCGTGCCACGCGTGATCGCGAATCGGCGAGCACACTTCCGCGAGTCGCTGGAGTCGGCCGGCCTTGGGTCTTTCGTTCCGCGGGCGGAAGCTCGAGCAGCCACTAACGAGCCACTACCTGCGCGTCGTGCCGACGAGGACAACCAACCCCAGTGGCTGCAACAGCAGCAGCACGAGCGCAGCGAGCGTGCCCGCGTGATCCGCGACGGTGCCGACGAGAAACGGCAACGCCAGCGCGAGCGGCGTGAACAGATGGCCGGCCGCTAGCACGGCGCCCGATGCGTCGGGCTGGCGTGCGTAGGCCTGCGCAGCCGCGAGTGGGTAGAGCGGGGCGACGCACGCGCCGACCGGGACCATGAGCAGCATCGAGAGGAGCGGCGTCGGTGCCGCGAGCCAAGGCACGTAGCTGACCGCACAGCCGATCGCACTCGCAGCCAGCACCCAGCGCTCCGATCGAAACTTCAGTAGACGATCACAAGCGACAAGGCCGAGCGCGCCGCCGATCACGAGTGCCGCGACAATTGTTTTCGCGGTTCTGCGGTGCCTCGGAAGAGGTCTTAGGTCGCGATAAAGCGCTCGTAGATCGCGAAGCCGAGCGCCGCGGCCGACAGTACGTACAGCAGGATCACGAGACCAAGGCCGCCCCGCCGGGAGGCGGTCAACGGCATCGACTGCGATGCGCGCTGCGGCACTGGGGCTTTCGGTGCCACTGCGCGTGGCGGCGTGGCCGGCGCGTCGAGGGTGCCGGGACCGATGATGATCTTGGCGCCGCTGTCGACCGGGCGATCGTCCTTGGCGGGGTCCTTGTCACCCTCGCCGGCGGCAGACTCGCCTTGTTCACTCGTGCGCAGGGCGCCCACGCGTGGATGGTACAATTCATTTTTGGATGGCGCACCTCCTGCTAATCGACGATGACGCGCACGGGGACGCGGTCGTCAAAGCGCTGAGCAAAGATGGCCACGAGGTCCGCTGGGTACGGACGATGGCCGACGGCTTGAAGCAGTTTCGCGCTGATCGCGCGGATGTCGTGCTCGTCGATACCGACCTGCCGGACGGGTCGGGACACGACGTGCTCGGCCAGGTGCGGATCGAAGATCCGACGACGATGGTGATCATGACCAGCGCGCGCGGCACGATCGAAGAAGCCGTCGATGCGATGAAGCAGGGCGCGAGCGACTTCGTGCGCAAGCCGCTCGACCTCGCCGATTTGCTGCTCCGCGTATCACGCAGCTTGTCGAATCGCCGGCTCGCGACCCAGCTCGAGTATCTCAAGGCCAGGCAGGCGCGCGGCTCGAACATCGCAGGCCTCGTCGGCGAATGCCCCGAGATGCGCAGCGTGTTCGGTACCGTGATCCGGCTTGCCCAGAAGACGGGTCGGCGCGCGGGTCCGGTCGTGCTGATCGTCGGCGAGACCGGCACCGGCAAGGGCGTGATGGCGCGCGCGCTCCACTACAACAGCTCGCGTCGCGACGGTCCGTTCGTCGAGGTGAACTGCGCGTCGATTCCCGAGAGCTTGATGGAAGCCGAAGTGTTCGGCGCCGAGCGCGGTGCGTACACCGGCGCGGTCGCGTCGCACGTCGGGTACGTCGAGACCGCCGAGGGCGGCACGTTATTTCTCGACGAGATCGGGTGCCTATCGCTGCCGTTGCAAGCAAAGCTGCTCACCGTGCTCGAGTCGCGCACGTTCCGGCGCGTCGGCAGCTCGGTCGAGCGGCAAGCGGACATCCAGTGCGTCGTCGCGACGAACATGGATCTGCGCGCGGCCGTCGAGCGCGGCGCGTTTCGCGAAGACCTCTTGCATCGTCTCGAAGTGATCGTCCTGCGCATGCCGCCGCTTCGCGATCGCGGACCGGATCGCATGCGACTCGCGGGGCATCTGCGCGACGAGATCTGTCGCGAGTACGGATTGTCGCCGCGGCCATTCGACGACGACGTCGACGACCTGGTCGACGACTATCACTGGCCCGGCAACGTGCGCGAGCTGCGGAACTGCCTCGAGCAGATCCTGCTGCTCGAAGACGAGCCGGTGATCCGCGCGCGACACTTCATGCTGCGCGGGCGGCCGAAACGCTCGAGCAATTCGCGTCTCGGCAGCGAGGGCGGCGGCATCGAGCTCGAGATGCCGGAAGAGGGATTGGCACTGCAGGCAGTCGAGGACGCGCTCATCGACCGCACGCTCGAGAAGTGCGACGGCAACGTGTCTCGGGCAGCCCGCATGCTGGGCGTCAGCCGCGACCAGCTCCGCTA
Source organism: Kofleriaceae bacterium (assembly GCA_036274355.1). GTDB lineage: Bacteria > Myxococcota_A > Polyangia > Haliangiales > Haliangiaceae > JABFXX01. The sequence goes on from DASUFX010000347.1 coordinate 5,409, forward strand.
CCGGCTCGCGAAGCGCGGAAGCTAGCTAAGAGCTGGAACCTGTTGGTACTATGACGCCAATGACCGGGTGGGTGAGAATCCCCGAATGGGTGATCTCACCCAAAATCTTTCGTGTGCTAGGCAAACAATCTAGCAGCTTGTGATGGAGCGGTTTTCGCAAGGACAGAAACGACGGTGGTGCGCAGAAAGTACTGTGTAGCCTGCGGGAGCATCTATCCGCAGGAGCTGCGAGCGTGTCCGCAAGACGGCTCGCCGCTCGCGTTCGAGAACACGGGCCACCGCCTGCAGCTCGGTCACGTGCTCGGCAACTACCGCCTGATTCGCAAGCTCGGCGAAGGCGGTGTCGGCACCGTCTACGAAGGCGAGCACGTGCGGCTTGGCCGCAAGATGGCGCTCAAGGTCCTGCACCCCGAGACGGCGAGCGCCGAGACGATCGTGCGGTTCTTCAACGAAGCGCGTGCGGTCAACGAGATCCGGCACCCGAACATCGTCGATGTCGAAGACTTCGTGACGACCGACGACGGCGAGCACTACCTGATCATGGAGCTGCTCAAGGGCGAGGACCTGCGCGGCCTGATCAGCCGCGAAGGCGTGATGGATCCGCAGCGCGTGTCCGCGATCGGCGAGCAAATCGCGCGCGCGCTCGGCGCGATCCACCGCGCGGGCATCCTGCATCGCGATCTCAAGCCCGACAACATCTTCCTCATCCGCAAACCCGATGGCAGCGAGGTCGCCAAGCTCCTCGATTTCGGGATCGCGAAGTTCCTCACCGACAAGGAAGGCATGACTCGCGCGGGCATGACGCTCGGCACGCCCGAGTACATGGCGCCCGAGCAGATCGTGTCGAGCGGCAAGCCCGGGCCTGGCGCCGACATCTATTCGCTCGGCATGCTGATGTACGAGTGCTTGGCGGGCGCGCCGGCGTTCACTGCGACGACGACGGCCGCGATCCTGCGCGGTCATATCAGCGAGCCGATCGTGCCGCCGTCGCATCGTCGAGGTGAACCGCTGCCGCCGGTGCTCGAGAGCGCAGTGCTCAAATGCCTCGAGAAAGAGAGCGCCCATCGGTTCGCCGACGGCGATGCACTCGCGGCGGCATTGCGCAGCGATCGCGCCGTCGAGCTCAGCACGCCGCGCTACACGCCGGGCAAGCGACAGGGCCGGACACTGCAGATGTTGCCCGCGTTCGCGATGGCAGCTGCAGCGGCGGTCATTCACTTCTTGCCGCGCGACGATCGTGCAGCCGCGGCCCCGGCGCCAGTCGTCGCGATGACCGCAGTCCCGCCGAGCCAGCCAGCGCCGCCGGCGCTCGACCCCGTGCCGCCCCCGGCGCCAGCCGTCGAAGAAGAACCCGCGGTGCCCGCGCCGACGCACATCGAGGTCACACTGGTCTCGAACCCAGAAGGCGCGCAGCTCTTCCTCGGCAAGCAAGCGCTTGGCGAATCTCCCGCGGTCGCGACCATCCCGCTCGGCAACCAGCCGGTGACCCTCGTGGCGCGCTTTTCCGACGGAGCCGAGGTGACGCAGACGATCGTACCCGACCGGCCGATCGCGCAAATTGCGTTCGTGAAGCCGCAGAAGCAGCAATCTGCTGCACCTCCGCCACCGCCAAGCGTCAAGCAAAAGACCACGACGCAAAAACCGCGTGCGTCGTCGGGTGACAAACTCGAGAGCCGCGATGGCACCATGGATCCATTCGCCAAATGAAGTCGTGTCCTACATGCGCTCGCCTGTACATCGAGAGCGAGGACACGTGCGCGCTCGATACCGCGCGACTCGTCGAGAAAACCGTGCGGGCGCCGGCTGGCGTGGGGCGCCTCCTCGGCTCGTATCAGCTCGTGTGTCTGCTCGGCGAGGGCGGCATGGGCAACATCTACGTCGGTCGCCATCTGCAGCTCCATCGCTACGTCGCGATCAAGGTGTTGCGCGAGGAGCTCGCGAAGCGCAAGGAGAACGTCGCGCGGTTCTTTCACGAAGCGCACACGATCAATCGGCTGCACCATCCGAACATCATCGAGTCGATCGATCTCGTCGAAGACGGCGGCGAAGGCGCGTACGTCGTGCTCGAGCTGCTCAAGGGACACGACCTCAAGACGCGGCTCGCGCACGGCGCGCTGCCGATCGAGTCCGCGATTCACATCGGCGTGCAGCTCGCCGACGCGCTCGGCAAAGTGCACGCGCTCGGTGTCGTCCACCGCGATCTCAAGCCCGAGAATTTGATCCTGCTCGACCGCGACGGCCGCGATGACTTCGTGAAGCTCATCGACTTCGGCATCGCGCAGATCGGCTTTCACGGTGACGGCGGCATCGTCGGGACGGCCGCGTACATGGCACCCGAACAGGGCATCGCGAATGCGCCGGTCGATCAGCGCGCCGACATCTACTCGCTCGGCGTGCTGCTCTTCGAGATGGTAACCGGGCAGCACCCGTTCCCGTCGGCGACCGACAGCGAGTACATGGTCCAGCACGCCGATACGGCGCCGCCGAAGCCATCGAAGCTGGCACCGCGCTGTCCGCCCGCGCTCGAGGCCGTGATCCTGCGCTGCCTCGCGAAGTCGCCCGCCGAGCGGTACGGCAGTGCCGATCAAGTCGCGGCGGCGCTGCGCATGGTCGATCCACGCAAGGCAAACGGCTCGCGTGCGGCCTGGGTCGCGTTTGGCCTCGCGTTCGTCGGTGGTGCCGCTGCGGCCGCGTACTTCTTGCTGCCGCCGTACCTCGCGACGTCGACTGCCGAGGCGAAGGCGGACGTCGCGACCGTCGCGCAAGCCGAGCCGGCCGAGCCGCAGCACGCCGTGGCCGCGCCACCCGCGCCCGCGCAGGAAGCACCTGCACCGGCCCCACCACCTCCGCCGGCGGCGCCTGCGATCGTCGAGATCGGGATCGTGTCGACCCCGGCGGGCGCATCGGTGTATCGCACCGGCGAGACGGTCGCGCTCGGCGTCACGCCGTTCACCGTGCCGCTGTCGCGGTCGGACAAGCCGGTGCAGATGCGCTTCGAGAAGGCCGGCTTTCAACCGAAGACAATCGAGGTGCCGATCGCGGCATCACTCGAGATCGAAGTTTCGCTGGCGAAGCAGAAACAGCCAGCTTCGAAGGCCACTGTGCAAATTCGAAAGCCGGCGGCGAAGCCGGTCACCGACACGAAGCCCAAGCCGATTCAACGCGAGGGCACGATCGATCCGTTCGCGAAGTAAGAGGTGCTCATGCGAGCTTTGCTTGCGTCCACGATGCTCATGTACGTGCTGGGGGGTGGCGCCGCGCCTGCGGCGGCCGAGACCGATCTGCTCGTGCTGCCGGTGGGCAAGGACGCCAAGGAGCTGAAGCCGGTGCTCGCGCGCGTCGGCACGGTATCGCCGAAACCGATCGATGCCAGCTGTGCGAGTGATCCGGGCTGCTTGAACAAGGCCGGCGCCGACGCGGGCGCGCATCGCGTGCTCTCGATTACCGCGAGCGGTACGCGCTACACGCTGATGCTCGTCGATGCGAGCACCAAGCTCCTGCTCGCGACCCGCGATATCGACGTTCCGAAGAAGCGGCTCGCGAAGGACCTCGGCCCCGTGCTCAGCAAGTTCGTCGACGACGCGGTCGTCGACAAAGCAAAGGCGCTGTTCGCCGAGGGCAACGAGCACTACAACCTCGGCGAGTTCGGACCTGCGCTCGAGCGCTACAAGCTCGCGTATCGCGTCAAGCCATTGCCCGCGTTCCAGTTCAATATCGCGCAGTGCCATCGCAAGCTCGGCCAGTATCCCGACGCGATCGCGATGTATCAGGCGTATCTCGTCGGCGTGCCGAGCGCACAGAACAAGGCAACGGTCGAGTCGCTGATCACCGAGACGAAGAAGCTGCTCGCCGATCAGCAAGCGCTCGAGCGCCAGCGCGAGAGCGAGAGACTCGCCGCCGAGCAGAAGAAAGCCGAGGAGGCGCGTAAGGCAACCGAGGCCCAGGCCGCTGCCGACGCTGAGACCGCGAAGGCCGAGCAAGCCCGCGTCGCGGCGGAGCGTGCGCGCGACGCGACGTACAACCGGCATCCGGCGCGCGGCTGGATGCTGCTGACCACCGGACTCGGGCTCGCGACCGGCGGCGCAGGCGCGTATTTCGCGGTGCAAGCGCGCGACGAGCAGCGCAAGTTCGACGCGCTCGACTGCGGCGATCCGATCAAGAAGCCGCTGCTCGACATGGCGACGCTCGATCAGTGCACCGACCATCAGAAGAAGGGCGATCGCGATGCGTTCCTGACGAACGTGCTGATCGGCAGCGGCGGCGCGATCGTGCTCGCGTCGCTGATCGTGTTCATCGCGGACCCGGGCAACGTCGAGCGGCCGAACCGCATGAACGTCTCGGTGACCCACAATTCCATCGACCTGGTGGTGCGATGGTAGTCATCACGAGAGCGCTGCTCGCGCTGATGCTCGTCGGGGTTGCGGCGTGTCGCTTCGACTCGAAGGAGTTCGAGGATCGCAGCTGCACGCGCGACACCGACTGCCGCCCCGATCAGAGCTGCGTCGCGGGACTCTGCACGCAGAAGACGTGCGCCGCGAGCACCGATTGCGGCCCTGACAACACATTCCAATGCACCGACGGCAAGTGCTACGCCGATGCATGCAGCGATGACTCGGCATGCGGCCCGGGCTACGGGTGTGAAACCGGGTTCTGCCACGTGGCGTGCGTCGATCACGACGGCGACGGCATCCCGTTCGGAACGCCGTGCACCGGCACGCAGGACTGCGATGACCTCGATCCAACGGTCACGCCGGGAACGGTCGAGGGCATGTACGGCGACGCGATCTGCAGCGACGGCAAGGACAACGACTGCGACGGCATCAAGGACGGTGCCGAGCTGACGTGTGGCGCTCAGTGCGCGAACGGCGATGATGACGACGACGACGGCACGCTCGACTTCCCCGACGACCCGGGCTGTTCGTCCATCGACGACAACAGCGAGAAGGGCACCGCCATCTGCGACGACGGCGTCGACAACGACAACGACGGCAAGCTCGACTACCGCACCGACGGTACGGGCGATCCTGGCTGCATGGCGCCGACCGGCGCGAGCGAGCTGTCCAACACTGCGTGCAACGACGGCATCGACAACGACATGGACGGCACGATCGACTACCGCAAGGATGGCACCGGCGATCCGGGCTGCGTCGACGACGCCGACACGAGCGAGCGCGGCACGACCGCGTGTGACGACGGCATCGACGACGACAACGACGGCACGACCGACTACCGGCAGGGCGGTGGCGGCGATCCAGGTTGCACCGATCCGATGGACATGAACGAGCGCGGCACGACCGCCTGCGACAACGACATGGACGACGACATGGACGGTCGCAAGGACTTCAACTTGAACCCCGCCGTCGGCGACGCAGGTTGCAGTGGCCCGACCGACAACGACGAGCACAGCACTGCGGCATGCGACGACGGCATGGACAACGACAACGACGGCACGACCGACTGGCGCGCCGCCGGTGGCGATCCGGGCTGCGCGGATCTCGCCGACAACAGCGAGCGCGGCACCGGCGCGTGCGACAACGGCCTCGACGACGACGGCGATGGCCGCACGGACTACAACCTCACGGCGTCGCTCACCGATCCGGGCTGCAGTGATCCGAACGACGCGAACGAGAAGTGCAGCGGCATCGGCTGCCCAGCGTGTGACAACGGCGTCGACGACGATGCGGACACGCGCACCGACTTCTCGACGACGATGGCGATCAGCGATCCTGGCTGCTCGTCGCCCGCGGACACCGACGAGAAATGCAGCGGTGGCACCTGTCCGCAGTGCGACGACAACATGGATAACGACACCGACACACTGTTCGATCTCGCCGATCCTGGCTGCGCGGGTAGCCCGACCGGGAACAACGAAGCGAGTGTGAGCGCCGCGTGCGCAGACGGCGTCGACAACGACGGCGACGGCCGCACCGACTTCGGCGCGGGGCCGACGAACGATCCTGGCTGCTCGAGCGCGACCGATACGAACGAGCACGACAGCTCGCTCGTGTGCGACGACGGCATCGACAATGACAACGATGGCCGCTCCGACTTCAACGCGACGCCGGGCGCCGGCGATCCAGGCTGCGCGAGCGTGACCGATACGAGCGAGAAGGGCGCGACGCTCTGCGACGACGGCATGGACAACGACAACGACGGCCAGATCGACTTCTCCGTCGCTGGCGCGGACCCGGGTTGCACCGGTCCAGCGGACAACAACGAGCACGAGAATACGTTGCGCTGCGACGATGGCACCGATAACGACGGCGACGGCACCGCGGACTTCCAGCTCAGTGGCGGCGACGCCGGTTGCTCGTCGCTGCAGGACTCGAACGAGCGCGGGAATACCGCATGCGACAACGGCGTCGACGACGACGCCGATGGCCGCACCGACTTCAACGTGATGGCGGCGCTCACCGATCCGGGCTGTTCATCGCCGACCGACTCGAGCGAGAAGGGGACGACCGCGTGCGACAACAGCGCCGACGACGACGCCGACGGTCTCACCGACTTCTCGACGAATTCGGCGATCAGCGATCCGGGTTGCTCCGGCCCGGATGACACGAACGAGAAGTGCACGCCTGGCTCCGGCTGCCCGCAGTGCGACGACGGCAGCGACAACGACGCCGACACGTTGGTCGACCTCGCAGACCCGGGTTGCAGCGGTTCGCCGAACGGCAACAACGAAGCGAGTGTGAGCCCGGCATGCGCCGACGGCGTCGATAACGACGGCGATGGCCGCATCGACGTCGGCGACGACCCGGGTTGTACGAGCGCGACGGATTCGAGTGAGAAGGGCACCGACGTATGCGACGACGGCGCCGACAACGACACCGACGGTCGCACCGACTACAACGTCAACTCGGCGATCGGCGATCCGGGCTGCAGCGCGCCCGACGATCCGACCGAGAAGTGCAGTGGTGGCGGCTGCCCGCAGTGCGACGACAACACCGACAACGACAACGACGGCAAGTCCGATTACACGCTCGGGGGCGCGGATCCTGGCTGCAGCGGGCCGACCGACATCAGCGAGCACGACGCAGCGCTCGTCTGCGATGACGGTATCGACAACGACAAGGACGGTGTCAGCGACTTCCAGCTCAGTGGCGGCGATCCTGGCTGTTCGTCGCTATCCGACAGCAGCGAGCGCGGCACCGCGACGTGCGACGACGGCCTCGACAACGATAACGACGGTCGCATCGACTACAACATCAGCGCGGTGCTGTCGGATCCGGGCTGCACGGATCCGACGGACACCAGCGAGAAGTGCACCGGCGTCGGCTGCCCTGCGTGCGACAACGGCGCCGACGACGACGCCGACACGCGCACCGACTACTCGACGAACCCGGCGAGCTCCGACCCCGGCTGCAGCGGACCCGACGACACCGGCGAGCATTGCAGCGGCGTGGGCTGCCCGCAGTGCGACGACGATATCGACAACGACGCCGATACGCTCAAGGATCTCGCCGACCCAGGCTGCGCGGGTAACCCGACCGGCAACAACGAAGCGAGCGTGTCACCGGCGTGCGCCGACGGTATCGACAACGACGGCGACGGCCAGACCGACAGCAACGATCCCGGCTGCGCGAGCGCGACCGATCCGAGCGAGAAGGGCACCACGCTGTGCGACGACGGCGTCGACAACGACCTCGACGGCCGCACCGACTTCAACGTCAATGCCGCGGTCAGCGATCCGGGCTGCAGCGCGCCCGCCGATCCGACCGAGAAGTGCAGCGGTAGCGGCTGTCCGCAGTGCGATGACAACACCGACAACGACAACGACGGCCAGGCCGACTACACGCTCGGCGGCGCCGACCCCGGCTGCAGCGGACCGACCGACACGACCGAGAAGAGCACGGCGCCCTGCGATGACGGCGTCGACAACGATCTCGACGGCCTGTTCGACTTCCAGCTGAGCGGCGGTGATCCCGGCTGTGCGTCGCTCACCGATCCGAGCGAGCGTGGCACCGTCGTGTGCGACGACGGTATCGACAACGACAAAGATGGCCTGATCGACTTCGCGACGAACGGTGGCGATCCGGGCTGCTCGAGCGTCGCCGACACGAGCGAGCGCGGTGTGCTTGCGTGCGACGACGGCATGGACAACGACCTCGATGGTCGTACCGACTACAACCTCGATGGCACGCAGTCCGATCCAGGTTGCACCGGACCAGCCGACAACAACGAGAAGGGACCAGCGTCGCTGGTCTGCGACAACGGCATCGACGACGACACCGACGGCCGCACCGATTACCGCACCGACAGCACGGGGGAGTCGTGTTGTACGTCGCCGACTGGCACGACCGAGCAATGCGCGTGCGTCGCCGATCTCGACGGCGGCACCGTGCACACATGCGCGGCGAAGACGAGCGGTGCGGCGTTCTGTTGGGGCGACAATGCGAACGGCGCGCTGGGCGACGGCTCGACGACGGATCGGCAGACGCCGGTCCAGGTCTTGGTCTCGATAGGCACGCCGCTCACGGGTGTCGTCCATGTCGCGACCGGCGATTTGCACTCGTGCGCGCTGAAGAGCGACGGCACGGTGTGGTGCTTCGGCCGTAACAACGCGGGTCAGATCGGCGACATGACGAACATGGCGCGCTCGTTCGCGACCCCCGTGATGAACCTGAACGGCGTGATCGCGATCGCGGCCGGCTGGGATCACAGCTGTGCGGTCAAGTCCGACGGCACCGTGTGGTGCTGGGGCGCGAACGGCAACGGTCAGCTCGGGAACGGCTTGTCCGGAAACATGAACAGCAGCAACGTGCCGGTGCAGGTCATGGGGCTCACCGGCGCGACGCAAGTCACCGCCGGCGAGCTCCACACGTGCGCGCGCAAGAGCGACGGTACTGCGTGGTGCTGGGGCCGCAGCAACAAGGGCCAGCTTGGCAACGACACGATGATGGACAGCAACGTGCCCGTGCAGGTGAAGTACTTCCAGGGCACGGTGAAGAACCTCACCGGCGTCACCGAGGTGTCGGCGGGACAGACGCACAGCTGCGCGCGTCTCGGCACGACCGAGGTACGCTGCTGGGGCCTCAACGGCAACGGCCAGCTCGGCGACAATTCGATGACGGACAGCGCGCGCGCCGTGCAGGTCAGCAACCTGGCAAACCCGGCTTCGATCGCGGCGGGCGGCTCGCACACGTGCGCGATGCTGACGACCGGCACCGAGGTGTGCTGGGGCTTCAACATGGCGGGTCAGCTCGGCAACGGCATGACGATGACGAGCCTCGTGCCGGTACCTGTGAACACGCTGACGAAGATCGTCACGATCGGCACCGGCGCCTCGCACAGCTGTGCCGCACTCGACACCGAAACCACACAATGCTGGGGCAGCGACAGCATGGGCCAGCTCGGCAACGGCAACGGCGGTAGCTCGTCGAGCCCGGGCGCGGTGACCCTGACCTGTCCGTAGTTACGGTGCGGGATCGAGCGGGGGTGCCGTGGGCGTCGGGGGTGGTTCCGCGGGCGCAGCGTCGGGTGGCGGTTCGGCGGGCTTTGCCACGGCGGGTTTCGCCGGCGGCGGTTTGGGTTTGCGACGGATCGGCTTGGGGTGCGGCGGCTTCGCGGGTGCTTTGACGGCCGGCGCGGTGCCGGCGTCGATGACGGGCACCGTGGCAGCGCCCGCATCGATCGGTGGTTCCGCCACAGGCTCGCTGATCGCGGCATCGACGGCCTCGACGGCCTCGACGCTCGCGGCGTCGAGCGCGGGCTCGGTGCTCGGCGTCGCGGCTGCGTCCTGGCGTTGGGGTGCTGCGGCCGGCGTCGAACGCGCGCCGAGGTCCTGATAGAGGAAGAAGTATCCGGCGGCGAGACCACCCGCGAGCAGCAAGAAGACGACCAGCCACACCCACGGGAACGGTGAGCGTGGCGCGACTGGATAGACGACATCGGGGACCACGGGGCCGGAGGGCTCGCCGTGGGCGATCGGCTTCGCGGCCTTGATCGCTTCGAGCTCGGGCTTCGTCGAATCGTCGCGCTTGGGCTTCGTCGGCTCGATCGCGGCGGCCGGCAGTGGCGCCGACGGCTCGAGCGCCGCGACCACCGCGACCGCCGCGCGCTCGATCGCCGCCGCCTGCTTCGCATCCGCCACGACGTCGAGCTCGGGCGGCTCGGGCGCGGGCGGGGGAAGCGGCGTTGCATCGAACGTTGGCTGCGACGCGCGCGAGACCGGAATGAGCTGCGCCGATGCGCGAATGCGCTCGAGGACCTCCGCCGAGGGTGGTGGCACGGCCTCGTCGACGAGCCACGGCTCGAGCACGTCACCAAACTGCTCCTTCATGTAGTCGGACAGCCGGCCCGGCGAAGCGGTGAGTCCGGCGACGCGCGCGAATCGGTCGAGCGTCTGGCGCAGCTCGTCGGCGGTCTGGTAGCGCTCGGCCGGATTGTTCGCGAGCGCCCTCATGATGATCTTCTCGAGGTCGTCGGGCAGATCTTTGCGAAACCGCGACGGCGGCGGCACGTTGCCATCGACGATCAGCGACATCGTCTCGTAGCGCGTATCGGCCTTGAACAGCCGGCGCACCGTGCACAGCTCGTAGAGCACGATGCCGAGCAGGAACACGTCGGTCCGGCGATCGAGCGGCTGCGCCCGGCATTGCTCGGGCGACATGTAGCCGAGCTTGCCCTTGAGCTCGCCGCCCTGGGTGTCGTGCGCGCGCACGTGTGTCTTCGCGATGCCGAAGTCGACGACCTTTACGCCGCCGTCGAACCCGATGAGGATGTTGCCGGGCGAAATGTCGCGATGGACGATCCCGAGCGGTTGGCGATCGGGTCCGCGTTGCTCGTGGGCGTAGTGAAGGCCGGCCGCCGCGGCGCTCACGATCGTGATGACGTGCTCGAGCGGGATCTGCTCTTTCTTGTCTTTGACGTGGCGGAGTAACTCCCGGACGTCGCGTCCGTGAACGTACTCCATGACGAAGAAGTACTTGCCGTCCTCCTCGCCGACGTCGTGGACTTGCACGATGTTGCCGTGATGGAGCGCCGCAACCAGTCGCGCTTCATCGAGGAACATCGCCATCGATTTCTCGTCACTACCGTGTTCGACGCGGATTCGTTTGATGACGACGTGACGGGCAAAGCCGGCAAGGCCAATCGCACGCGCGAGCAACACCTCGGCCATGCCACCTTTCGCAAGGGGCTTGAGCACTTGGTACCGCCCTAGCATCGTCCCCGTCGCTGGAGCCGTCGTTCCCAACTGCCCAAGCGTCGCAACCGAGGGAGGGCAGCGTCAAGGGCACCATCGCGCTCCGTCCCGCGCTACACATACGGCATGGCCACACCCGCGATCGCCGGCACCGGGGTGCGTGCGGCGCTCGACGCGACGTTCGCAGCGCTGCCGGCCCAGTTGCGCGTGCCAGGCACCGGTGGCGCCATTTGTCGGCAGATTGCTGACGTCTATGATCACGCGCTTGCTGCTCATTTCGCGCAGGCCACCGCAGGGATCGGCGAGCCCCTCGCGCTGGTCGCGACCGGCGGGTGGGCGCGCCGCGAGCTGGCGCCGTACTCGGATATCGACTTCATCGTCCTCCACGATCGCGACGAGGCCACCGCGAAGCAGGTCTCCGACCGGTTGCTCTATCCGTTGTGGGACGAAAAGCTCGCGATCGGCCACGCGATCCGGGAGCCGCGCGCGGCGGCCCGGCTCGCCCGTGGCGACCTCGCGACCGCCACCGCACTGCTCGACGCCCGTCACATCGCGGGCGACCGCCGGCTTACGAACGAGCTCGTGCGCGCGACGCTATCCGTGCTGTCGCCGGGCGGCAATCCGAACGACCTCATCACGTTGCTCGCCACCGAGAAGAAGGCGCGCCACGATCGGTTCGGCGCCTCGCTCTATCTGCTCGAGCCGAATCTGAAACAAGGCATCGGCGCGCTGCGCGATCTGTCGACCGCGCTGTGGGCGGCGCAGGTGCGCTGGCACCCGCCGCGGCCGGGCTTCGATCCGGAGAGCGCCGAATCGCTGATCACGAACCTCGTCAAGCTGGGTCACCTGACCCGGCGCCAGGGCGACGTGCTCTCGTTCGCACGCGACTTCTTGCTGCGTATTCGCGTCCTCGTCCAGCTGACCGCGAAGCGGCGCTTCGATCAGCTCACGTTCGAGATCCAGGAAGCGGTCGCGCCGAGCCTGTATCCCGACGCGCGGCCGCACGAGGGCGACATTCGCTCGGCGGTCGCGCCGGCCGTCGAGGCGCTGATGCGCGACTACTACTTGCACGCGCGTGGCGTCGTGCAGGTTGCCGACCTGCTGCTCGAATCGGCGCGAGTGCCGGCGCGCCGCAAGCCGCGCATCGCCGAGATCGATCAAAGCTTCATCACGTTCAACGGCGAGCTCGCGATCAAGGATCCGCGACTGTTTGCCGAGCGGCCGAGCGAGATGGTGCGGATGTTCCGCGTTGCCGTCGATCAGAAGCTCCCGGTCTACGGCCACACCCGCGAGCTCGTCGCCGAGACGATCGCGCGCGATCCGGTGCCGCTCCAGCGCGATCCACTTGCCGCGCGCATGCTGCTCGACGCGCTCTCCGATCCGCGTGATAGCGCGCAGCCGTCGGCGTTCGAGGTGATGCACCAGCTCGGCATCCTGTCGGCGCTGATGCCGGAATGGGCACCGTGCACCGGTCGCGTCCAGCACGACCTCTATCACGTCTACACGGTCGACCAGCACCAGCTGTACGCGCTCGCAATGCAGAAGCGACTCGCGCGCGGCGAGCTGAACGAAGAGCATCCGTACGCGACCGAGCTCTGGCGCGAGGTGAAGCGACCGGCCGCGCTGTTCCTCGGCACGCTGCTGCACGACGTCGGCAAGCCGCTCGGCAAAGGCCACGCCGAGAAAGGCGCGGTCGTCGCCGCTGCGATCGCAAAGCGCTTCGGGATGACCGACGACGAGATCGAGGTCACCGAGTTCCTCGTTCGCCAGCACCTGACGATGGCGCACCTGTCGCAGCGCCGCGATCTCACCGATCCGGACACGATCGCGCGGTTCGCCGAGCGCGTCGGCAGCGAGGATCATCTCATCAAGCTCTATCTGCTCACGCTCTGCGATACGGCGATGACGAACCCGGAGAACCTCAACGCGTGGAAGGCGGGGCTCTTGAGCGAGCTCGCGATTCGCACGCGCCGGTACTTCCGCGGCGAGTCGCTGCGCGGTGAGTCGGCCGATACCGAGACCGAGGACGGCGAGCGCGCGGCACGCGAGAAGATCCTGGCGATCGCGAGCGGCGATGGTGCGCTCGATACCGAGCTCGCACGCGGGCTCGTCGGCGGTATCGATCCTCGCCTGATTTCGCAGCTCACCGCGCGCCAGGCCGCGCGTCACGTCAAGCTCGTCGCTGGCGCGCAGCACAAGCAACCGCCCGTCGGGCTCGAGGTGCACTGCTTCCCGATGCGCGGGCATAGCGAGGTGTCGATCGTCGCGCCCGATGCTCCCGGCGTGCTCGCCGCGATCGCAGGAGCGCTCACCGCGAATCGCGTCGACGTGCTCGGCGCCTTCCTGGGCCACATCGATCTTCCGGATCGCCGCCGCCTCGTCATGGACACGTTCTACGTCCGCGACCTCAAGGGCGCCGCGATCACCGACGACGACGCGCGGTGGGCGCGCCTCGCCAACGACCTCCGCGAGCTACTCGGCGGTGCGCCGGATCCGGGCGCAGTCGCGCAGCTGATCCAGAAGCGCCGGCCGAAGAGCGGCATGCCGAAGCGGCACACGCCGGGCGTGATCACCGAGATCAAGCTGCACGACGATTCGTCGCACTCGACGATCGTCGAAGTGTTCACGCAAGACCGGGTCGGTGTCCTCTACGCCATCACCCAGACGCTCACCGATCTCGGCCTCGATATCGCGCTCGCGAAAGTCTCGACCGAAGGCGAGAAGGTCGCCGACGCGTTTTACGTCCACCGTGCCGGCGAACGCATCACCGATGCGCGCGAACGCGAGACGCTGATCTCCCGTCTGCGCACTGCGCTCGAGGCGCCGGGCCTGACCGGCGGATGAGCGTCGTCGATCTGCCGCCCGGCATCGGGCTCGTCGGTACGCCGCTCGGCACGTTCGTCGCGCCGCGCCGCGCGCGCCGGCTGTCCGCGATCGCGCTCATCTGCGTCGTCGCATTCGGTGCGCTGACGTGGGCGTTCGTATCGCGCCATCCGTATCGCTGGCACGCGAGCACGCAGTTCGTGTTGCCGATCGCGTTCGCCGCGATCGCACTGCTCGGGTTCCTCGTGCGTCGCGCGAGCGTTGCGGTCACGCGCGATGGTGTGCGCTGGGGCTGGGCATCGCTCAATTTCACGCAGGAGGCGTCGCGCATCGTGACCGCGCACGTCTATCACGATGGCATCGCACTCAAAGCGAAGCGCGGGTCGTGGTGGTTTCTGTCCGCGCGCGACTGGGACCGGTTCGACGCGCTCGTGCGCCAGCTACGCCGCGCCGAGCTGCCGATCACCGATCACGAGGGCAGGGCGCCGTTACGAGCGCGGCTCCAGAGTTACGGTCGGTTCCTCGACGTGCTGCTTGTCGGCTCGATGCTCGCGACGTTCGCCGTGATGCTATGGGCGGCCTGAGCCTCTGACGTGCACGTACACGTACACGTGGCACGTGCACGTGCTCGTGCTTTCGCTTGGGCGTCGCTGCTGATGACGTCGCACCTGTACGTCGTGTTGATCCGGCAATGCTCGCTCCGATGTGCGTCGATCCGGACTGACCGTGTCCTAAGCACGCTGCCGGTTCGAGGCGGTGCGGCTTCGAGAACGGCTGCCGTCCGAGCACGTCTACGTGCACGTGACACGTGCACGTGACACGTGCACGACGATTCTATGGGCGGCCGAGGGCTGTATAGAGCTCGGCACCCGTGAAGTCGCGCTTGCCACCACGCTCGGCATCCTTGATCAAGCCGACCAGCCGCGCGTTGACCGGCGCCTGCAGGCCGAGCCGATCGGCGAGCGCCACGATCTCGCCCTGGATGTAATCGATCTCGGTCGGCCGCTTCGCGTCGAGGTCGTCGCACATCGAGGAGCGCGCGTGCGGATCGATCGCGACGATGCGCTTGCCGAGCAACTGAAAGACGCCGTTGGGGACGGTCAGCATCTTCGCGATCCACGTCGTGGGCAGCGGCGTGATGCGGGCGAGCGGCTGCTCCGCCGCCTTCAGAAGTGCGAGCGCTTCCCTCTGGCAGGCCGCAAGACACCGCCGGAAGTCGCGATCCGAGAGCTCCTCGGCGAGCGGCTTGCCCGAGAGCGCGTTGATCGCGTTGTTGAGATTGAGGACGAGCTTCGACCACTGAACAGCGGCCATGTCGTCGCGCAGCTCGAACGCGAGGTCCGCCTTCAAGCACGCCTCGGACAGCGGCGCGATCGCGTCGTTCGCGTCGAACATCAGCGTGCCGGCCGATGCGCGCAGATAGTAGCCGGCCGCGCGGCGCACGACGTTGAACGGCACCATGCCGGCGAGCACGCGATGATCCGGCAGTGCATCGCGCAGCACGCGAACGTTACGCACGCCGTTCTGCAAGCTGACCACGACGCAGCTCTTCGCGAGGTGCGGTGCGAGCTCGCGCCCGGCTTGTGCCGTCGCAGCCGACTTCACGGTGACGAGCACGAGGTCGGCGGTCGCCAGCGCGCTCGCTTCCGTCGCGAGCGTTGGCTTCGCTTCACGTGTCCCGCCGGTGAGATCGCTGACCTTGAGGCCGTTCTCGAGCTCGGCCATCACCCGCTGTCGCCCGACGAGAATGACATCGCCTCCTAGCCCCGCCGCTGACAGCTTGCCGCCTACCCAGCAACCAATGGCGCCCGCACCGAATACGCCAATGCGTGTCATGCGCGCACAATACTCTGCTGGGCATAACGGATGCAGTTTTCCTCATGCATGAGCGATTTGATTCAATCCCCTAAGCAAGAGTCCGGCGCTATCGGCTACATCCTCGCGTTCTTGATCGGCATTCCGATTCCGATCCTCCTCGCGGTCTTCTTGATCCGCGGCTGCGATTGATCAGAAGCGTCCGCGACCGCGAATCACGACGGTGTTCGACGTTCGCCACCGGCCGTCGACCCACACATAACGGTCGCCTTGCCGAACCCAACGCCCCGGCGCGTACACGTAGCCGGGGCGTTCGCGTTCGTACGTACCGTCGACCCAGTGCCAGCGATGGTGGTCGCGCATCCAGTGGCCTTCGATCCATACGTAGCCGGGCCGAGCCGTCACGTACTCTTCGCGCGGCGCCGGCGGCGGATCATCGCCGGCGACGATCACCGCGTGTCCTGACGCGCCGCAGCCTGGCGCTGCTGCTGCCAACGCAGCGCAAAGCAAGCTCGCTGTTAGCCTCATACGATCCTCCGATCTCGCAGGATCAGAGGAGCAAGCGATGCGCCGCACCGAGTGGCGCGCACCGTGCGTGCGCTGCTCAGCGTTTCGCTGCTCAGCGTTTCGCTGGGCGCGGGACGATGTTCGTGATTTCTTCTTCGACGAGATCAGAGGTGCTGCGCGGTGCGCGCGAACGCGGCAGCGGTTCGAGCGCGGGCTGGCTCTGCGCCAGCTGCTGAGTCACCTGTGCGAGCAACGCCGGGTCTGCGTTGCGTTCGTCGATCACGAACGTGCGCGTCGCTCCCTGCGGCTCGTTGGGCTTCGTCCGCATCCTCGCGGCGATCAAATCCGCGAGCGGCTCGAGATCCGCGACGTCGAGCTCGGGCTCGCGGCCGAGCGACTGCAGCGTTTGCCGCGGTGCTCTGCGCGTCCCGGTCTTGGCCATCGCATCGGAGATGTAGTCGTCGATCATCTCTAGGAGGCTGCGGTCGAAGTCCATTACGGCTTTGCTCCCTTTGTGATCCACAACAGGAACAGCTTGTAGTCCGCGTCGTTCACGTCGAGGAACGTTGCGTTGGGGTGATCTTGCGGCGTCGGCGGCGCTTCGTAAAGAGGCCGTTTGAGCAATAACGAATCCGCCGGTGAAGCGGAGTTCACTACGCCCGTCGCCGCAATGATGTTCGCGAGCACGGTACCGGCGGCTTCGTCGTACTTCAGCACGGCGGCAGGACCCGACAACGTGTGGCAGTTCGCGCAGCCAAGACCACCGGCGGCGGCGCGCTGCAGCTTCGGATAGATGTCCGTCGCAAACGACGGGTCCGTGACGTTGTTACCGCCACCACCGCCGCCACCGCCGCCCATGCCGCCACTGATCGCGAGCGTGCCGCCGTCGGCGACGGTCGTGACCGGCGTGTTGTTCGTCGTGTTTTGATTCATGCCGTTCAGGTACGTGACCGCGAGCGTGTACGTGCCCGGCGGTACGTCGAGGATCGCGACGCGCGAGCGGCCTTGATACGCAGTCGCAGTCGTCAGCGCGAGATCGACGCTGCCCGCGGCGTTGAAGAAGTACGGGCCTTTCACGGTAGCGACGGGTTGGTTCTGCGCATCGAGCAGCGTGACGTTCGTCAGCGGAATGCCCTCGAGCGGCGTGCCGTCGTTGCGGCGCATCTCCGCGATGAGGATCGCGGTGCCGAGGACCGGCGTCGCGCCGACCGCGGTGTACTGATTCTTGACGTCTTGATCGGTCATCAAATAGACGTCCTTGGTCACCGGCATGTCGGCGACCGACATCGCAGCGTTGCGCGTCGGCCGATAGTTCGCCTTGCTGGCGTTGATGAACAGC
Organism: Kofleriaceae bacterium; assembly: GCA_036274355.1. GTDB lineage: Bacteria > Myxococcota_A > Polyangia > Haliangiales > Haliangiaceae > JABFXX01. Next base: position 23,039 of record DASUFX010000347.1, read on the forward strand.
GAGCTGCCGACCGCGACGTCGAGCGAGTACGCGCCGTCGGCTGCGCTCGAGGTCATGAGCGGAGGATCGAGGCCGTCGGTCGCGACCATCGCGCCTTCGATCGCGGTCGCGCCGAAATAGTCCATGACCTTGCCGGACAGGAGGAAGCTCGTCGGCGCGGCATCGTCACCGCCGCCCGCCGCATCGGGCCGATCGGCGACATTCGGCGGCGCGCTCCCCGGACAACCAGAGATCGCTACCAGGAGGAAAAGGCTAAGAAGCTTACGCATGACAGGACCTCTTCACACGCGTGAAACATCAATGACTATGCCAGGGTAACGTAGCGAAATTGGGTCTGTCCGAACGTTGCACTCTGGGAGTGAAGCCCCCATGGGTGGGGGAGGTTGCACCGAGAGGCATTGCCGGGATCAGACCGGTCATCTATAACGCGCCATGCTCGAGGAACCCCTTCGAGAGGCACTGACCTTCGACGACGTTCTCCTGGTCCCGTCGTTTAGCGAAGTGATCCCGCGCGACGTCGATGTCGCCACGCGACTGACGCCTGCGATTCCGCTGCGCATCCCGCTGGTCAGCTCGGCGATGGACACGGTCACCGAAGCGGCCACCGCGATCCGCATGGCGCGTGAAGGCGGCATCGGTTTCATCCACAAGAATCTGACGATCGAGCAGCAGGCGCGCGAGGTCCATCGCGTCAAGAAAGCGCAGTCGGGCATCGTCGTCGATCCGTTGACGATCGCACCATCGCGCACGCTCGAAGATGCGCTCGCGATCATGCGCGCGAACCGCATCAGCGGCTTGCCGGTGGTCGATGGCGATCGCCGGCCGGTCGGCATTCTCACCAACCGCGACGTTCGCTTCGAGAAGCGCCTCGACGTGCAGGTCGGCGAGGTGATGACGAAGAATCCGGTCACCGTGAAGGAGGGCGTCCAGATCGACGAGGCGAAGGACCTCCTCCACAAGCACCGCATCGAGAAGCTGCTCGTCATCGACGGCAGCGGCAAGCTCAAGGGCCTCATCACGATCCGCGACATCGAGCAGGCACAAGAGCATCCGACCGCGGTCGTCGATGATCTCGGCCGCCTGCGCGTTGGCGCCGCAGTCGGCGTCGGCCCCGATCGCGAAGCACGCATCGAAGCGCTCGTCGCGGCCGGCTGCGATCTGATCTGCGTCGACACCGCGCACGGCCACTCGGCCGGCGTGATCGCCGCGGTGCGCGACATCCGCAAGAAGTTCCCCAAGCTCCAGCTCGTCGCCGGCAACGTCGCGACGGCAGAAGCGACGCGCGCGCTGATCGAGACCGGCGTCAATGCCGTCAAAGTCGGCGTCGGTCCCGGCTCGATCTGCACCACGCGCATCGTCGCCGGTGTCGGCGTGCCGCAACTCACCGCGATCGCGGATGCGGTCGGCGCCGCGAAGGGCTCCGGGGTCGCGATCATCGCCGACGGTGGCATCAAGTACTCCGGCGACGTCGCGAAGGCGCTCGCCGCGGGTGCGGACACCGTGATGATCGGTTCGTTGTTCGCCGGTACCGACGAGGCGCCAGGCGAGGTCATTCTCTACCAGGGCCGCAGCTACAAGTCGTATCGCGGCATGGGCTCGATCGGCGCGATGCAGGAAGGGTCGAAGGACCGCTACTTCCAGGCCGACGTCGAAGCGCCGCAGAAGCTCGTGCCCGAAGGCATCGAAGGCCGCGTGCCGTACAAGGGCGCGCTGCGCGAGTCGCTCTATCAACTGATCGGCGGCCTCCGCTCGTCGATGGGCTATCTCGGCTGCGCGACGATCGCGGAGCTGCACGCCAAAGCAAGGTTCGTGAAGATCTCGGCATCGGGGCTGCGCGAGAGTCACGTCCACGACGTCATCATTACGAAGGAAGCTCCGAACTATCGCGTGGAGTAGTCCCCCGACCTCGGTCGATCAAGCTCAGGCGGTCGATAAGTCATGGCGCATCAACTAGTTCTGGTCCTCGATTTCGGGTCGCAGTACACGCAGCTGATCGCGCGCCGGATTCGCGAGCAGTCGGTCTATTGCGAGATTCATCCGTACACGCTCGCAAATGATCTGGCGAAGGTTCGCGCGCTGGCGCCGATTGGCATCGTGCTCTCGGGTGGCCCGAACAGCGTCTACGACGAGGGCGCACCGTCGGTTCCCGCCGGGATTTTCGAGCTGGGCATTCCGGTGCTTGGCGTTTGCTACGGCGCGCAGCTGACGGCGCTCGTTCTCGGCGGCAAGGTGCGCTCGGCGGAGCGGCGCGAGTACGGCCGCGCGACCGTGCGTGTACTGAAGGGCGACGAGGGTGTGTTCCGCACCGTGCATGCCGGCGAGGAGCTCGCGGTGTGGGCGAGCCACGGCGATCACGTCGACGCGATTCCGCCCGGGTTCGTGCACACGGCCGAGAGTGACAACTGCAAGTTCAGCGGCTTCGTCCATGCCGCGCGCAAGATCCACTGCGTCCAGTTCCATCCCGAGGTCGTGCACACGCCGCGCGGCGCCGAGCTGTACTCGAACTTTCTGTTCGGCGTCTGCGGCGCGAAGGGCGACTGGTCGATGGCCTCGTTTGTCGACGAGGCGGTCGAGCGCATTCGCGCGCAGGTCGGTGACAATGGTCGTGTGATCTGCGGCCTGTCGGGCGGCGTTGATTCGTCAGTGGCAGCCGCGCTGATCCACCGCGCGATCGGCAACCGGCTCACCTGCATCTTCGTCGACAACGGCGTGCTTCGCAAAGGCGAGCGCGAGCAGGTCGCGGTCATCTTCCGCGATCACTTCCATGTCGACCTCCGCGTGATCGACGCCGAAGAGCGCTTCTTGAAGGCGCTGGCCGACGTCACCGATCCGGAGAAGAAGCGCAAGATCATCGGCTACGAGTTCATCGCCGTGTTCGAGGAGCAGTCCAAGAGCATCGAGAACGCCAAGTTCCTCGCCCAGGGCACGCTGTATCCCGACGTGATCGAGAGCGTGTCGTTCAAGGGCCCGAGCCACACGATCAAGAGCCATCACAACGTCGGCGGTCTGCCCGAGCGCATGCAGCTCGCGCTCGTCGAGCCGCTGCGCGAGCTGTTCAAGGACGAGGTCCGCCAGCTCGGCCTCGAGCTTGGCCTGCCGAAGCACATGGTGTGGCGGCAGCCGTTCCCTGGGCCTGGCCTCGCGGTGCGCTGCCTCGGCAATCTCACTCGCGCGCGCCTCGACGTTCTGCGCAACGCCGACGCGATCATCGAGGAAGAGATTCGCGCGGCGGGCCTCTACGAATCGATCTGGCAGTCGTTCGGCGTCTTGTTGCCGGTGCGCTCGGTCGGCGTGATGGGCGATGCCCGCACGTACGAAGAGGCGCTCGCGCTGCGCGCGGTGCATTCGCGCGACGGCATGACGGCGGACTGGGTGCAGTTGCCGTACGACGTGCTCGGCCGGATCAGCTCGCGCATCATCAACGAGGTGCGCGGCATCAACCGCGTCGTCTACGACATCACGAGCAAGCCGCCCGGCACGATCGAGTGGGAGTAGCAGGCTCGTGAACGAGCTCGCACTCCAGCCCGGCGAACGGATCCTCAAGAGCGACGGCGAGGTGATCTGGCTCAAGGGCTGGTTCGCGAAGCCGCGCGGCCGGTTGGTCTTCACGACGCAGCGGTTGGTGTTCGAGCTGCCGAAAGCCGTCGCGGTGACCGCCGGCCAGGCGCTCATGAACGAGATGGTCAATCACCTGCCGATCGACGTTCCGCGCGATCGTCTCGACGCCGTCGAGCTCGGCAAGTATCGCAAGAGCGACAACGTGATCGTCGTCCGCACCGAGGACGCCGAGTACAAGTTCTTGTTCCGCACGCCGGTCAAGGAGTGGGAAGCCACGCTGAAGCAGGCGCTGCACGACGACAAGGTCGCGCTCCAGCATCTGCTCGATCGCTTGAAGCCCAAAGAGAACCCACCGCCGTATCGCTGAGCACCTGCGGGTTGATGCGTCGCGGGCCCGCGGGTATCACTAGGAGGCTGCGATGTTGTTGCGAACCTCGATCGCCATGCTCATGCTCGTGTGCGCGACGGCCCATGCCGAGGTGAAGGTCGACTGGGCGCGCGGCCTCGTCACCGCCGATGCGGTCGGAGTTGCCGATCGGCATGCGCCGAATCCAGCGGTCGCGCGGGGCACGTCGCGGCGCGGCGCCGAGGACGCGGCGAAGAAGCTGCTCGCGGCGAAGGTCGGCGAGCTCCCGGTCGCGGGTGGCAGCACCGTCGCAGCGAAGGCGAAGGACAAGGCGGTGAAGGAGCGGATCGAGCGCGCGGTCGCTAATGCGATCACGCTCGCCGCGGATCCCGAGACCGACGGCGCCTGGAAAGTGACGCTCGCGGTGCCGATCGAGGCGGTGCGCCAGGCGATTGCCGGACCGCGTGCGTTGCCGGCCGATGGCGACAAGGGCCCGGTCGTGGTTGTCGTCGACAGCGCGACCGCAAAACCGGCGGTTGGGTGGACGATCGCCGGTGTCGAGGCGCCCGTTCTGTGGGTGACCGATGTTCCGGCATGGGCCAAGGACGCGCCGCACGCGACCGCGAAGGGTGCGAAAGGCGGCGCGATCGAGGTGACGGGAATCGATGCCAGCGCTGCGACGTTATTCGTGGTCGTCACGAAGTGATCGGCGTGGCCGCACGGCGCGAGTTGCGATGGCGCTCTACTGGGGCGGGGACTGGCTTCTGCTAGGCTACGTGGCGTGATCCGCTGTGTCCTACCTCTCGCCATGGTGGCCGCGCTTGTCTCCGTCGCGCATGCCGAGGACGTCGTCGCTTATCAAGCGGAAGGCGATGCGCCGACCGCCTCTGCCGACGCGCGCGTGATGGCGCTCGACGAAGCGTTCGCACATGCCGTCGGCAATGCGCTCGCCGATCTGGTGGCCGGTGACGTGCGTACCGCGCGCAAAGGCGAGCTCGATCGCGAGATCGTCGGGCGCGCTCGGCTCTGGGTCGCGAAGTTCGCGGTGACGAAGGACGAGACCGTCGACAATCGGCGCGAGCTCACGGTCAGCGTGAAGATCGATCGTGACAAGATGCGTGCGCGGCTTGCCGAGCTGAAGATCGCGACGAAAGATGCTGGCACCGCCACCGAGCCGGCACCCGCGCAGCGCACGGCGACGATCCTGATGCGCCTGGCACTGCCGGCCGGCGTGCGCGCCGTGTATGGACCGAATGCAGTGCAGGATGCGCCTGGCCTGATCGCGCTGACGAACCTGTTGCGAAACGCCGGCTTCGCGGTGCGCCGCGCGCCTGCCTCGGGACCGGCACCGCGTGCCGACGGCGACCTGCCGCTCTCCGACGAGGAGGCCGACGCGCTCGCGAACGAGGCAAAGGCCGATGTGATGGCGATCGCCGGCGTCAGCCTCGGGCCGCCAGTTGTGGTGCGCGGGCAACCGACGAACGCAGCGCTTGTCACTGCTCACGTGCGCATCGTCGATCGCAAGGACAAGAAGGTGCTCGGGCAGGGCGCTGCGGCTGCAGCTGCACGTGGCGAAGATCCGGGCTACGCGG